>CBDUAV010000129.1:0-7030 GCA_965365225.1 uncultured Ignavibacteria bacterium
ACACTAACATGCCCTGCACCACATCCAGTAATTGAAAGTATCAATAATAAAAGTACAATAATTTTCTTTACTTTATTTTTCATTTTTTATCTCCTCAAATGCGCCTTTTTGTAAAGGCCATTTTTGCACGGTAAATACTGCGCCTGAAGGATCGGAAATGATAGCTGCTGTATTACCAACTATACCTTCTTCGCCAAGCAATACCTTTCCGCCTAAGCTTTCAACTTTTGCAATAACATCAGATGGATCTTCGACTGCAATGTAAGGCATCCAGTGTGGCTTAACATCTTCATAAGGAATTTTAACTATTCCTGCTCTTGGTTCAGATTCTTTTTCCAAAACATGATAGAAATTTTCTGCTTTAGTCTTAAATTTTTTGTGTTCATAATTTAATAGACCCTTGTAGAAAGAAACTGAATTATTTATATCATTACTCCAAAGTTCGGTCCACAACCATTCATTATAAACCGGTTCATCATCTTTCGGATCGCCACTGCTGGATTTTACAAAAGCAAGAACAGCATTTTGCGAATCAAAGACAAAGGCTACAGTTCCCCTGTTTGGTAATTGAAACGGTTCTCTATAAATACTGCCGCCATTTCGTTTAGTATACTCTACTGCAATATTCAGGTCATCAACAGATAAATAGCTTATCCACTGAGAGTATCTTTGCTCGGCTTTTACATCTTTTAACTCAAACATACCACCAATTGGATCTCCATTATGTAACACAACTATGTAATCATTTCCAGGTTCACCGGTTTCAATAAACTCCCATCCAAATAATTCACTATAGAAGTTTTTTACGGAAGGAATATCATTTGTCATCAAATCGTACCAAACAAATTTTCCCGGATGTGATTCACCCGTCGGAGTTGAATTTATTGGTGGAACAATTGGCAAATCCGGTGCACAGGAATAGAAAAATAATCCAATCGAAAAAAGAATTAAAAAAATCCTCATAATTTTAGCCTTATAATTAAAATCTACTTGAAAATGCAAATCCAAAGTTCAGACTCCAGTAACTGTATGAATTATCTTCATTACCACCAATTGATTTACCGGAACTAAAAGCATGGTTGTATCTGCCTGTAACAATAATGTGCGTTTGTCCATCATCGAGAGGAATTAATACTCCCGCTTCGGGAGCTAAACCAAAATGCCAGTTGTTTGATTCCAGCATCCACACACCAAGATCGAGTCTTTGCAGGATATAATAAACTCCGACACCGCCGCCGAGAAAAACTCTAAAGTCTTTTCTCTTACCAATATAATAATGTGCATTTGCAAGAATGGGAAAAGCGTTAACATATCTTATTTGTGTGCCAGAAATTGTACCACCAAAGCCCTCTTGGTCAATAGTAATAGGTTCTGCTATTCTCTGATCAAATATATTCCAGCCTAAGGACAGCCCACCGGAAATATTCTTATCGAAAAATCTTCTTCCTTCAATTGCAAAGCCCTTATAGCTGTTATTTGGTATGTACTCATTGAGCTTATCTGCCGTGAATCCAAAATTCCAGGTAAAATCAGAAATAAATTCCTGCGCAAATACTGAGGTTGATAATACAGATATTAATAATATTATAATTTTAGTTTTCATTCTGAATTTCCAATGTTTCTTTTCAAAATTTTTTCTTTACTTAACAACTAATTTATTTTTAAATATGGTGATTGATTAAAGCTTTGATCGATTGCTTCTTTAATCCTCCTCGAAAGATTCTGTGAAGAATCGTCAGTCAATCCGTTAATTCCAGCACCCCATTGTAAATTGACTCGTCTATTATCAATATCTATGTCTGTAGGATCAACCATTTCAATAAAAACAGATCCGGTGGTGTAAGAATAAATCGTGCCGCCAGGATACCAGGGATAGTAACCACCCCATCCTGGACCATATCCTGGGTAGTAACCCCATCCAGGATACCATCCCCAATAGCCCCACCAGTAACCCGGTGAATAAGCATAATTAGTTGAAGAAACTGAAGATACTAAAATTACGACGCTTGGCAGATTTGTTGAATCAACATCTTCTTGCCTTATTTCTGTATAGCCATAATTTTTGATGTTTCTATTTATATCATTTAATATCTGTTTGTCGAATCTTGTATCAACATTACTGGGATCTTCTCCATCATTAGTAACTCTCATTACCGTATCTAATAAGGTAAAGGTTTGAAATTTCTTAAAGTCTACACCTTTTTTAAAGAAAGTTGAAACTAAATCATAGTCCTGTGTTGTTAAACCATAATCGTTATAGCAACTGTTTATGGAAAACGTAATCAGAGCAAATAATAGTAATATTATTAACCTTTTAAACTGTTTTTTCATGTAAATTCTCCGTTTAATTAGTTAGAATTATAAAATTAAATTTATAGTTACAGCAAGTATAAATTCAAACCTAAAATTTATCTTAACTCAATTCCTTTTTCATCAGGCTTTAAATCTTCCAGAGCATCTCCAACCAATGGAATTTGTGATGCTATTGAGAGCTGAACAAAATTTTGAATTTGAGATTCAATCTGCATAAAGCGCGCTGCCAATTGTGGATTTAGAGCTTCGGAAATTTTTTTGAAATAAGTTTCTTGCAAATCAAGTAACTGACCATCAATCTCAAATGATTTTGCCATTAACTCCATTGTTTTTTCATCTGTAAGAGTTTCGAAATTATCGGCATATTCTTTAATTAAAGCAATTTCCTGGTCACCTATTTTTGTGTACTCGTAATCATAATCTCTGTAGATCGGCCAAAATAGCTCTGCTTCTTCAGGGGTGAACTGCATTGCTTCTGTAATTACACCAACTTTCTTTGTTTTGAAATCCGAACGTGCTAATTCAATATATTGTTCCTGTGCAAAAGAAAATGAGCAAAGAACCATAATAAAAAATACTAGTAATGCTTTCAATGTGATACCTTTTTTATTTAATAATTTATGAGAAATACTTTCTTTTGTTAATCTTAAAGTTCAAACCCAAATAAAACTTTAATCCTTGAAAAGCTTACATCATTATTTCTAGTTATATCATCCGGATCATTAGGATCAGGTGTTATATCAACATTATTCTGAAATTTATCGTTTCCAAATGAATAGGAAACTCCGAGAGTTGTTGTAGAACCGGCAATTGGGAAAGAGGCCGCCGAGATGTGGTAAACATCCCAGTTCGAAGCGGTTGTTAAATTTGTTTTTGTATCTTTTACTTTCGCAGTAAAATCAGTAACAAATCCCGCAGAAATTATAAACGCTTTATTTACAAGATAGTCTAGACCCATTCCAAAATTAATGATACTTTTTGCTTCGTGTGTCAGATCATTACTCAATTGTTCACCGCTGCCTTGCGAAAAGTAAGGTTTTGAATCTAAAACAGTATAACTATTTATTTTATCAAACCATTCCGCACTCAAATGCAGATTAACTTTTCCAAATCGATATGCACCTCCAACACCAATTGAAAAAGGATTTTTATAAGTAGCATCTACTTCATCCTGATAATTACTTTGAAAAATTGTTGAATCCACACCACTTAAAAATTTATGTGTTCCAACTGATCCTGAACCTGAAAGATTTATGCTTGGAGAGGTAACTGTAAATCCCAAAGTTAATGGACTTATGTTAATACCGATGCCAAATTTGAAAAGAGTTCTTAGACTATTAAATCTGTAATTGCTGATGTTTGTAAATGATGCAATATCCCCGGAGGAGGATAGTGCCTGCAAAATAGTCTCACTGCCGTCTCTGTGCGGTATATAGGCAAGATAACCTGTTATTCCTACACCAACAAGTTCACTTAATTTAGTAGAATAGGTTACTCCACCCCAGACATCATCAAACTTTTTTTCGTATTTAAATCCACCTGCAAAGCTTTCTTTCCCTGGTGAAGATGCAATTAAATCGAGTGAATCTATTATTCTTGTAGAAAATTCAAAACTAGCACTTTGTCTTGTCAGGATTGAAAGCGCCAGTTTATCATTTCCAAGAAAGTCAAAATCAAAATCGAGTGCAACAAAAGATGGGGATGGAATCACTGTTGAAAAATCAAGATCAATGCCCTCGGCAGCACCATCCTGAATAGTATAGTTTTCAAATTGATATACTAAAGCACTCAAAATAAATTGAACATCTTCAAATAGTGCAACTGCACCCGGATTATAATAAGTTGCGCTTAAGTCTGAAACACTACCAATAACCGCACCTCCCAATAGTGTTGAGCGTGTTCCGTATGTCACATTCCAATAATATGTTTCCTGTGCAATAATATTTGAAGTATTGATCATTAATAAAATTAAAAAAGCAGTAAATGATATTTTCATTTCTCCCTCAATAGTTTATAATTCGTATTTAAACGAGGTCTCAAACCTGTAATCAGTTTTTGATGCAGTAGAAGTAGGTTTACTGTCATAATTAAAGTAAAAAGATAGTACCCAATAGAAATCAATAATAATTTCCCAATCCAGATCAACGTTAAAATCGGAACGAATCCTTCCAAAGTTTGTAATACTGGGAAATACATTTAATGAAGCTGTCAAACTGACCTTAGGATGATCGTATATAAACAAACGATATTGCCCATTAATTAAACCTTCAATGTTATTAACTGCTTGCGTGGAATCAATAAACCACTCACGGTTAACTGTTAAGCCTGCTAAGCCATATAACCAGTTGAGATTTGTCTGTGCAAAAATATTCCCAACACCACCACCAACTGTTGTTCTTAATTGGATACCAAGTTGGGTATTTTCTTCAGCACTTAAAAGCCCAGCCCAAAACCATTTGTTTTCCAAAAATCGTCTATAAGAAAAGGTAATATCCTGTTTTCTCGAGGTTTGTTCATTATTCGTTGTAGTAACCACAGAATTTGCAGTCAATTCAGCCAGAAATATTTTTGTTCTGTAGTTAGCATGAAAACCAAAACTAAGTTGTCCAACATTACTTGCTTTTGTAAAGCTTGCTCCAAGCTTAACATAACCATCAAGGATTTCCCAGAATGTTTCCCTGATGCGGGTAATTTTTACCACGAAGGGCATAAATAATCTTATTTCAGTTGTAACTCCTTTAATCATTAAAGTCGCATCTATATCTCCTGGCAATATTGATCCATAATAGACTCTTCCATCCTGCAGTTCTATTTCATATATGTTTTTCGTTTGAATGCTTTTTACCTTATCCCACTTAATACTGATAGTTTCCATATCATCGGTTTTAAAAGTCAAAATCCCAACCTCTAATCTTTTTATTTCTCCGGTGATATAATCACCATTTTGCATGATTACAATATCTTCTCTCTGGGCAAAATTAATAGCTGAAAAAATAAATATCAGTAATATGGTTGAAATGTACATGGATAAGGATTTTATAATAGAATTATTCATGACACTGAAAATAGTATTTAGCTGCTAGTTTCCGGACCTAATAAAATAGCTAGCCAGCGGGTATCCTCGGAACTATCTAATGCAATTTTTATAGTTAAAGTTAATGGAACAGAAAGCAGCATACCAATCGGGCCAAGTACCCAACCCCAAAAAATAAGTGACAGAAAAACAACCAGCGTGGAAAGTCCCAATCCTTTCCCCATGAATTTAGGTTCAATAATATTACCCATAATAGTGTTTATGACTAAATAGCCAACAAGCACAACGAGTGCTTCAACAAAACCAATTTGAATAATTGTAAGGAGAACGGGAGGTATAAGCGCGATAATTGAACCGATTGTTGGAATGAAATTGAGTACAAATGCTAAAACTGCCCAAAGGAGAGGATAATCTACTCCAATTATTAAAAGTAAAAAATATACAAGTAGTCCAGTGACTAAACTAATCCAGGTTTTTATTGCTATATATTTATTAATGTTTTGCGCTACGGATTGAACGCGCTCGATTGATTCATCCGGATTTGAAAAAATTTTTTTCAATTTAACTGGTAAACTTGATACTTCAAGCATCATAAATATTACTGTCAACAAGATTAAGAAACCATTTGCAAACAAACTACTAACCTGATTTAGAGCATCGCCTACAATTTTAAGAGCAGAAGAGGGATTAAACGCTTCAGTAAGTTTGAAGTCTGGTTCAATAATATTTGCATGTATAAGCCAATTAACTACAGCTTCTGTTTCTCTTTGCAATTTTTGTTGATAAGAAGGCAACTTTGAAGTAAAATCATTTACAGAAGTACCAACAAGCATTCCTATTAAGGAAATAACTATGAGAAATAAAAAAATCACCATTAATAATGCAATAACTTTAGGAACACTTCTTTCCTGAAGCCAAAAGTAGGGTGGAGAAGCAGTTATCGAAATAAAAATAGCCAATAAAAATGGAACGATAATAGATTCGGCTGCCTTCATTCCGGCAACAACAATCACAAAGGAAGCAAGTACTAGTAATACTTGAGACGTTTTAACCGGTTTCTTATTAATTTGATTCAATTGAATGAAATATGTTAATATTAATTACCAATGGCAAAGCCAATTCCGATTACGTACTTGAATCCGGTGTTCATTGCTTCTGTTTTATAAAAATTAGATTGATAATTTACACCCAGATCAATATTTAAATTACTTATTAAATTAACAGTTATTCCAAATCCTACCTGAAAGGCATATTTTACTAGTGTCTTATCTCCTTTCTCGCCCTCAAGATTTGTGTTCTCGAAGACCAGATTTAATCCGTTCATAAATTGTACAAATGGCATAAATCTATGATCAACAAAATAATATCTTCCTCCAAATTCAAGAGGAATAATTGTGGAAGAAGCATCCTGATAATTAACACCATCTTTCAGAGTATTACTAATAAAACCTGTTCTTAGCATTAAAAGATTATGATCTGGAAAGGCAATACCGTAACCGATGTAACCGCCGGCGGCATTTGCCCAAACCTCGCTGAAAGGTCCAAGGTTCCTTATGTATAACCCTTCAGCAATTATTCGGTTTTTCAGATATGTTTCCGACTGTGCATACAGGTTATAAGCTGAACCAATTAAAAGAAATGCTAGTATAATTAGTAATATTTTTTTCATTGTTAAATTCCTTT
>CBDUAV010000130.1:0-6974 GCA_965365225.1 uncultured Ignavibacteria bacterium
ACTGTATCCTGATGCATAATCATTTTCTGCATTGCGATAGTACTCCATTGCTTGTTCATAATTACCTGGTGAAAGAACACTGGCATTAATTTTATTGGCTTGTTCCATCGCTTTGTTTGCTTCTCCAAATAAGGTTGATTTTACATCCTGGCAAATGCTTGAATTTGAAGTTATACAAATTAGGATAAAAATTATGATTAATCTTAAGGATGATTTTGTAAATACCATTTTAATGATCTCCCTTTTATTATGAGATGTTATTCAGAGAAGATTTTTCCCTTTCGAAAATAATTTCTTATATATAACGTAAATAAATTGAATAAAATCATCAACAATTAGGTTAATTTTTTATTCATTTATACTTTATCTTTGTATCCAACTGTTAATTTCACACAATAATTTTATGAGCAAAAACTTAAACCATCCGATAATCAGCGTTGATGATCTTGTAAGACCAACACAAGTTGAAGTAGATTTAAATATCCTAAAAGAAAATTTTAATAAAATTAAAGAGTACGTAAACCCATCAAAGGTGATGCCCATATTGAAGGCAAATGCTTATGGACATGGTTTGATTCGACTTGCACAGTTCTACGAGAAATTAAACGCAGATTATCTTGGTGTTGCCGTTGTTGAGGAAGGAATATTGCTAAGACAGATGGGTATTAAGATGCCGATACTTGTGTTAGGGGGAGTTTGGGGAAACCAGATACCATTATTTTTAAAACATAATCTTACAATTTCAGCTTCATCAATTGACAAATTGAATCAGATAAATGATATAGCAACTCAGATGAAAACTAACGCTAACGTTCATTTAAAAATTGATACTGGAATGGAAAGGATAGGCGTACACTATTACAACGCTGAAAAATTTTTAGAAGCAGCATACAATCGTAAAAATATAAATGTGGATGGAATTTATTCTCACCTAGCAAATTCTGAATCTGATGATTTAACGCACACCAAATTACAGCTCGAGAGATTTAATGCAGTGTTAACATTTTTTGAAAAACACTCTATAAATACTCCTTTGAGACATATTGCAAACTCTGGAGCAATATTGCAAATGCCGGAAACACATTTAGATATGGTGCGACCAGGAATAACGCTATATGGAATATATCCCTCAAAACAGGTTAGTAAGCCCTTTGAAGTTAAACCTGCATTGACTTGGAAATCAATCGTTGTTTACTTTAAAGTTGTTAAATCCAATCATCCTGTCGGTTATGGATTAAGGTGGTACACAAATCACAATGTTCGAGCAGTAACAGTTCCGGTTGGCTATGGAGATGGATATTTTAGGAATATGTTTGAAAAAGCTCATGTTTTGTTAAATGGAAAAAGATATCCAGTCATAGGTTCAATTTCAATGGATCAGATTGTAGTTAATATTGAAAGTGACAGTGCTTACAATGGCGATGAAGTAATTCTGTTAGGAAGTGATGGAACAAATTTAATTGCCTGTGAAGAACTTGCTGAATGGGCTGGGACGATTCCTTATGAAATTTTGACTAATATAAACACAAGAGTACCTAGAGTTTATATCGATTAGTTATAAATATATCTGTTTTATTATAATTTAGTTAATCAATATCAGTTTCAATTAACATTTCTTTACTATTAAATAAAAACTTTGCTCTATCCCAGCTTGGTGGACCAAACCATGCGCTAACATTATTTAAGTAACCATATTCTTCCATTGGAATACCTAAATAGTAAGTATCCATTTCTGAATTTTTATATTCATCGTAAAAAACCCAATCTGCAAATTCTCCAAATTCAAGTGAATCAATTTCTATGATAACCTGTTTTCCTTTTATTATAAGAATCTTGCCTATCTAAACAGAATCTTCACTTACATAAATATCCGCACAATTATCGAGAGCACGCCAGCAGTCACCGCTGTCGCTTTCAAAGCCGACTACTTTTACAGTAAGCTTTCCAATACTATTTATTAAAGAATCCGTTTGCAGATGGATTGAAAAAGACGATATGCTTATTAATGCAATGAGTGAAATTTTTAACATTATTGCTTAATTAATACTCTTCATTTTACTTTGAAAATGTTTGGCAATAGGCAAAGCTGCAAGTGAAAATAAGTATCCAAAAGCTGTCCCAATAAGTGCGCCTGCTAAAATATCTGAAGGATAGTGGACACCAAGATAAACCCTTGATAGCGCGATTAATGATGCTACAGTAAATACTACCCATTTGTAGTTTGGGAATAATCTTGAAATAAAAGTTGCAGCAGCAAAATTATTTAAAGCATGGTTTGACGGAAATGAATATCCACCGGCACATCCTATAGGAGTAATTGCATCTGAAAGAGCACGGCATGGTCTTGCTCTTTCAAAAAGTTCCTTCAAAATTCTAAATCCCGTTTGATCTGTCACTACTATTAAAAGAATCAATCCAAGCACTAAAATTTTTCCACGCATTCCACCTTTGAAAAATGCAATACCAGCAAGAATTATATAGGCTATGTACCACTTATTTACATCTGTAATTGTTGAAAAAAATTTATCCAGGAATCCGGTAGAAAGGGAATGATTGACAAAATAGAATATTGCTAAATCAAAAGAATATAAGAATTCCATAGTGGCACTAAATATGAAGTAAAAATTTGTTACAAAAACTAATAAAAAACAACATTTCTTAAAAAAAATTGTAGAAAAAGTTGATAGCAGAAAACGATATTAAGAATAAAGGAATTGTAAATGCCATTGGCAATTCTATATTAGAATTTATTTTAGTAGGTAAAATACCATTTTCCACTAAAATTTATCACGAAGTAAAAACTCAGTCTGAGCTGCTTATAATTCTTCCAATGAGGATAATTTCTTTACTAGTTGCGCTATCTGGACTGCTTGCAATGGTTTTTGAAGTTAAGCTTTACCCCGAGTATTCCGTTGAAATTTACATCATAAGATTAACTGCAACAGTAATCGCATTTTTAATATTAACAGCACTATCCACACCGCTTGTTAGCAAAAATCCAGTTGTCCTTGTTCATTTTTTATTGCTTACAATAATCGTTTCTTCCGGCTTGATGATATTTTTGCTTCCAAACACACTGCTGGTAAATTCAAGTATTGTTGGATTGCTGATTTTTACCTCTGCACTGTTTTTTAGTTGGGAAGTAAAGAACCAGATAATTGTTGCTATCTATTACAACATTGTTTTCGCAGTTGCGGTTCTGCTTAATGATAAAATAATTTATTTTCTTCCGAATGTAGTAGAATCTGTTGCATTTGTAATCGTGTTTAGTATGATTTCTATCGTTGCCTGTGCAATAAATTTTAGAATGAGGTTGCTACTTGCCGAAAGAAATATTCAAGTTGAACAATCCGAATACAAATTCCGTTCAATAATCGAAAATTCCTTAGAAGGCATTTTTCAATCATCTGTAGACGGTAAATGGTTGACTATAAATAAAGCTTTTGCAAATATTTTGGGTTACAATGATCCAAATGAACTTTCAAATATTGGTGTGCGCGAAATTTATGTAAGCCCATGGGAGCGAGATAAACTCTTACAAATACTTAAAAGCACAGAAAGAGTTGAAAATTACAGAATCAGATTAAGAAAAAAAGATGGTTCGGTTGCGATTGTAAAATTAAATAACCGGCTTGTAAAAAAGGATGATGGAAATGAATACCTCGAAGGAAATATTTCAGATATTACCGCACAGGTAAAGGCTGAAGAACAACGAAACGAAGCAGAAATAGCACTAAAACTTGAAAAGGAAAAATCGGAACGGCTTGCAAAAGAAGCGATTGAATTTAGTGAATTGAAGAGTAAGTTTTTAGCAAATATGAGTCACGAAATAAGAACACCGATTAATGGTGTACTTGGATTTTTAACACTAATAGAAAACGGTGCTTACAGAGATACTGCGGAACTTAAAAGCTATTCATCGAGCGCAAGGCAATCAGCCGAATCACTTTTAGAGATAATAAATTCCGTACTCGATCTATCAAAAATAGAGGCTGGTAAAGTTGAACTTGATAGAGTTAATTTTAACCTAAATATTGTTGTCGAACAATCACTCGCTGTAATATCCCCCAAAGCATTAGAAAAAGGTATTAAGATCTCAAAAGAGATTCAGTCGGGATTAAAAACCAATTTAATTGGAGATGCAACAAAGCTGCGGCAAATACTAATCAATCTTTTAAGTAATGCAGTTAAATTTACAAAAGAAGGTGAGATAACTTTAAAGCTAAGCAGTGATAATATTTCAGATGATGAAGTTGATCTTTCGATTTCTGTAACTGATACCGGATTGGGAATTCCAGAAAATAAGCTAAGCAATTTATTCAAACCGTATTCTCAGATTAAAGACTTTCAGGTTAACTTAATTGGTAGTTCCGGTTTAGGTTTGGCAATTTGTAAAGAATATATTGATTTAATGGGTGGTAAGATTAATGTGGATAGTAAAATAGGAAAGGGAAGCACTTTTAAATTTAAAATAAGATTTAAAATGCAACCTAATTCTGCACGTGAAAAAACCAGTTCATTTGATTCTGAATTTTTAGAAAAAGCAACTCCGGTTACAGATGATTTATCTTTCGCTTCAAACGGATTAACTAAAAAAAGAGCTCAGTACAGAATTCTCTTAGTGGAAGATAATGAGGTTAATCAAGCTGTCTCGCTTAAAATGCTGAGTCTTTCCGGTTATACAGCAATTGCAGTAAATAACGGTAGAGAGGCAATTGAAGCAGTAATAAATGATAATTTTGATGCCGTATTGATGGATATACAAATGCCTGAAATGGATGGGTTTACAGCTACGTCTGAAATTAGAAAATTAGATTTGAAACAAAAGGATATTCCGATAATTGCACTAACAGCCCACGCTTTAATGGGTGATAAAGAAAAGTGTATTAAATCAGGTATGAACGATTACATTTCGAAACCAATTATTGGACAGGATTTAATTAATAAAATTGATAATCTTCTTGACATTCATAATAATAAATTGCAGCAGCCCAATGAAGCTTTAGTTGAAAACAATGGGATTTTTGATTATAAACGACTGGAAAATGTTAGTTTAGGTGATTCAGTATTTGAAAAAGAACTTCTTCAATCTTATTTAAAAGATGTGGAGCAAAAGTTGGAGCGATTAACTAATCTCGCATCCAAAAACGAATTAGATAAAATTGTTGAACTGGCACATACAATTAAAGGTGCAAGTTATTCCGTTGGTGCTGTTAAAGTTGGAGATGAAGCTTATGCAATAGAAGTATCGGGTAAAAGCAATGATATTTACAGTGTAAATGATAGAATAGCTAATTTGGGAACAGCCATCTCCGAGACGAAGCTAGAAATTAAAAGGTACGTTGAATAATAATATTTCTTTTTTAGATTTAAACCTCTACAGGAATATTTTTCTCTTCAAATTTCATTAAAACTTTTCTAATTGTATTAATTGCCCAGTCAATTTCATCTTTAGTTATAATAAGGGGTGGAGCAAATCTAATAATATCTCCGTGAGTGGGTTTCGCTAACAAACCATTTTCTTTAAATTCAACACAAACATCCCAGGCGGTTTTACCTGTTTGGGTGGGCTTAATTACAATTGCATTCAGTAAGCCTTTTCCTCTTACTAGAGTAACAATATCAAGTTCCTCAACAATTTTTTGCATTTCTTCTCTAAAATAGTTGCCCATCTTTTCAGCATTTACCGCAAGATTCTCCTCCTTTAAAACCTGTAATGCGGCAATTGCAACTTTACAAGCCAACGGATTTCCACCAAATGTTGATCCATGCTGTCCGGGTTTAATTGTAAGCATTATATCATCATTGGCAAGCACAGCTGATACAGGCATAACACCACCCGAAAGTGCTTTGCCGAGAATCAGTACATCCGGTTTTATATTTTCGTAATCGCAAGCAAGCATTTTACCGGTTCTGCACAATCCAGTTTGAACTTCATCGGCAATAAATAAAACATTTTTTTCTTTGCAGAGCTCGTAAGCTTTTTTTAGATAACCATCATCGGGAACAACAACACCGGCTTCACCTTGAATCGGTTCTACAAGAAATGCAGCAACATTCGAATCTTCAAGAGCTCTTTTTAAAGCAGGAATATTGTTAAAAGGGATCATTTCTATTCCCGGCAAATATGGACCATAACCTTCTCTGCAATCAGGATCATTGGATGCAGAAACAGCCATCATTGTTCTTCCGTGAAAATTTCCTTCGCAGAAAATTATTTTGGCTTTGTTTTCCGGTATTCCTTTTACCGAGTAAGCCCACTTGCGTGCTAATTTAAATGCAGTTTCATCACCCTCCACTCCTGTGTTCATTGGCAAAACTTTATCGTATTCAAAATATTCTGTTATAAATTTTTCATACTCGCCGAGTACGCTGTTGTAAAATGCACGTGAAGTTAAAGTAAGTTTCTGTGCCTGTTCTGTTAAAGCATTTAATATTTTTGGATGGCAATGTCCCTGGTTTACAGCGGAATATGCAGAGAGAAAATCAAGATATTTTTTTCCTTCAACATCCCAAACCCAAACGCCTTCGCCTTTATCAATCACAACATCAATTGGATGGTAATTATGTGCACCGTGTTTATCTTCGAGTTTAATATAATCTTTAGAAGTCATTCTATTTTCCAGAAAAAAGTTATAAAATATGTCCGCCAAATTAAGCTTTGGAAGCCTGATTTACAATGAAAATCAACGGCAATTTAATCAGCCAAAAAGGAATTAATTAGTAACTTTGTATTCAATATTTCATTTTTAATATTTGTGAGAAAATGTGATGGATATTGAGACTCAATCAATAAGCATTAGTACAAAAGGGAATTGCGATATAGTTGATATTACAAATAAAATTGAAAATATTCTTAATAAAACTGGAATGATTGAGGGGAATGTTTTGATATTTGCAGGCGGCTCTACCGCTGGAATAACAACAATTGAATATGAACCCGGGCTGCTTAAAGATTACCCGCAATTTTTTGA
>CBDUAV010000131.1:0-6885 GCA_965365225.1 uncultured Ignavibacteria bacterium
CTCAACTTCATTCATTCCAATTTCAGATGCACTAATCCAATCGAAAGTTTTCCAGTAACCATTATCTCCGTAAAGATTCGGAATAATTAAATACTTATTTATAGGATCGTAAGGTTGTTTGCCTCTCATGACTTTAAAAGGGGATATTCTTGAGTCAGGATCTGAAATGCTTCCATTTAAATTATTTAAATTTAGAAGTTTAGTGTTTTCAATCTGTTCACCTATTTCATAATATTCCGCAGTACCGTTGTGCCAGAAATATTCCGGATTAACATTTTTTGCCCAAACAAATTCACCTTTCTTTTTATTATAAGTATCTTTTCCAAAATTATCTTTTTCCGCTTCTTTATCCTGACCGGCCTTTGACCAATCCCACCACACTATTGTGGGTTCTTCTCGAGCAAAAGTTGGAATATGACAAGTCTCGCACGCAACTGCATTATAATGTCCATTTAATAATTCCTTTTCATGAGGATCTGTATCATGGCAGTTTTCACAGGAAATTAAATTTTCACCTTCTGCCATCGAGCCGTGACTACCGCCAGTAATTTGATGATTTTCTGTTTCATGGCAATCTGTACACTCAAATTCCAATCCACCCATATGAAAATCAATTTCTTCAGTAGGGTTATAAAGGCTATTATCCATATCACCATGTTTTACACCCGTTCCACCACCACCATCAAAATGGCAAGTACCGCAATTTTTTCTTGTTGTTTTTCCAACACTTTGGGCAATTAATAATAAATCGACTGTGGTATCAGGCATACCTGCGCCCGTTGGAGTTTTAATGTAGGTACCTGTTTGTTCATGGCAAACTAAACAATCAATATTTTCCGGCGAATTAAAATCGAAGTCATCATCTTTCCAGCCATAACTAATATGGCAACTTGTGCATCGCGGATAATTGGAAGGCACTGCAATACAAAAATTATTAATAAGATTCTTTTTACCTCTGGATACAACAACATTTGTAGTATCTGATAAGTTGCTTCCAAGCCAATTCCAATGGCGCGAATCTAATATCTCTTCACCTGCTTCATCATGGCACATCAAACATTCTTCTGTCACTTCTTGGGGAGTTTCAAATGGACCTGAAACATTATCAAGGTGATCCTGTGCAGAAACAAATACTTGTAAAATCAGAATTAAAAGAATGAAGCAAACAATTTTCATAAATTAACCTGTAATAATTTTTTATAATTATGAAAAATCTTTGTGAGAAATTTACTTATTTTATCGTTAAATAAACGTTTTTACTCATAATGAGATGATTTTTTAATTTATAAGGTGCTATAAAATAGGAACGATTATTGAATTTGGTTTTATTAGCGAATATCTTTGAGTTGTTGAGTTTGTCTTGTGAAAAATAATAAAAGAAATATTGTAATTCTTATTTTTTTAATGAGCGTATTCAGCTTTGCTCAGAACAGCAGTAACTCTGATAAATTCCAACCGAAATTTTTCTTTCATGATAAGGCAGATGACTATTCAAATTTCTATTCACTATCAAATTATATATTTAATGCGCAATCGCAAATTACAAAATCGTTTACAGCAGCTCGTATGCCAACATTCGTTAATAGTGAATTTGCTCTAAACGATGGAACTTATTGGAGAAAAAATTCTGATATAAATTTATTAAAGCTATCCTCTATTCTTGGTGCAATGGCAACAGTTGATTTAATTGCGTATATGGCTCAACGAGAGATTTGGTATAGGGAGGAAACTACAGTTTTTCATACACTCGATTTTGTTAATGATTGGAATAAGTTCCAACAAATGGATAAAATCGGACATTTCACAGATGCGTATTTCACCAGCGATCTTGCTGGAAAGCTTTATAGGTGGTCCGGTTTCTCTGGCAACACTTCGGTTTGGTTAGGTGCAATTTCCGGTTGGTTCTGGATGCTTCAAATTGAAATATCAGATGCGTTTATGGCTGAATGGGGATTCAGCTGGGGCGATATGCTGGCAAACACACTTGGATCGGGATTTTATGTTTTACAGCAATTCAATTATGATTTGCTGGGAGGAATTCATCCTAAATTTAGCTGGCATAAATCTGATGCCTGGAAAGAAAATCGCTACTACAGAGATCCCCAGGGTTTAATTGAAGATTATGAGGGCATGACTTTTTGGATTACTGTTAATCCGCATCATTATTTCCCTGATAGCTGGAAAGCAACTTATCCAGAATGGTTAGCTCCGCTTGGTATTGCATTTGGACATAGCGCAAAAAATATTGCTAGCAATCCGTGGGGCGGACATAAAGAAATTTTTGTCGGACTAGATATTGACATAAGAAAAATTCCTATTGGTGATGATTGGGACTTCCTCAAATTCTTAAAAAGTGAACTTAATTTTATCAGGCTTCCTCTTCCAACAATCAGATTTTCAAAAAGTGGAACGTGGTTTGGTTTTTATTTTTAATTATTAAAACTGATTAATTAAACTTACCTTCATATATAGTTGCACTTCTTATTTATCTTTACTATTAACTTTCTATTCTTTTTCCTGGAATTTTGAAAACATATCGTAAACTGAATAAATACAGGTGCAACCATGAAAAAAAATAAATTACCTAGCAAAAAGTTCAACAAAAAAGCTTTTAGAGATTATATTTTCATTACACTAGGAGCTGCAATTATGGCAGTTGGAATTGGCATTTTTTTAGTTGATGCCAAAGTAGTTCCCGGCGGAGTCAGCGGTTTATCAATGGCAGTTTATTACCTTACCGCAGGTGCTGTTCCAATCGGTTTGATGATTTGGTTGTTGAACATCCCACTTTACATTTGGGGAGTAAAAGAGCTTGGGACACAGTTTGGAATAAGAACTTTCTACGGCTTTACCTTAAATTCATTCTTTATTGATTTTTTTAGAGGTGAAATACCGGGATTAAACTTTATTCAATTACAAAACACTGAAACTATTTTAAAACTACAGCAAAATGATTTTTTGTTTTTGATTTTACTCGGGGCTGCATTACTGGGAATAGGGCTTGGAATTGTTTTCAAATTCAGAGGATCAACTGCAGGTTCAGATATTGTTGCAGCAATTATGCAAAAAAGGTATGGCGTGAAACCCGGCATGGCAATAATGATTATTGATTTCTTTGTTGTTTGTCTTGCAGGATTAATAATTGAATTTAAAGATCTTGCAGGCGATAGGTCTGCAATGACATTAACTCTATACGCTCTCTTTCTTCTTTTTATTTCCGGACGATTGGTTGATGCAATAATAGATGGATTTGATTATGCCAGAGCTGCATATATTATATCAGATAAGTATGAAGAAATAGCAAAGGTGATAATTGATGACATGGATAGAGGAGCAACTGTTTTAAAAGGTATTGGACTTTACCAAAATGTAGAAAGAAATGTTTTATCTACGGTTGTCTCGTTAAAAGAACTCGGTAAACTAACCAGTATAGTTAAACAAATTGATCCGAAGGCATTTGTAACAGTACACAATGTACACGAGGTTTTAGGTGAAGGTTTTAGAAGGAGAGTTTAAAAACGAAATATTAATTTGGTTTTTGTAATTTCGTACTGATTCTTAAAACATTATCAATTGTAAAAATGTATTTAAAATTCATTAGTGTTGTATTTCTGATTTCCCTGTTAGCAAATTCTTCCTGCGGCGATAAGCCAACTGATAAAGATACCACCGAACTAGATAGAATAATAAATCGTGATACATTAAAGGTTTTAACCGGGTACAATGCTTACAGTTACTTTATTTACAAAGGGCAGCCAATGGGTTTTGAGTATGACCTGGTTAATAAACTCGCCGAATATCTTGGTATTCAACCTGAATTTATTATTGTGAAGAAAATTGATGATATGTTTACTATGGTTAATAGTGATAGCGGTGATGTTATCGCATTCAATTTAACGATAACAAAAGATCGGCTCGATAAAGTTGATTTTACACACCATCACTATACTATTAAACAAGTTCTTGTACAACGAAAACCTGAAGATTGGCATAAGATGATGGTTCATCAAATTGAGGAGCAACTTATAAGAGATCCTTCTGAGCTAATTGGTGACACAATCGTGGTCCGTAGCGGTTCTTCATACACATCACGCCTAAAAAATCTTTCTGATGAAATTGGTGGTGATATAATTATTAAAGAAGCCGATCCCGAATTGACAATTGAAGATTTAATTGAAATGGTTTCCAAAGGAGAAATAAAATACACTATTTCCGATGATAATGTTGCAAGTCTTAGTGCAGCATTTTTTAACAATATTGATGTTAAAACCCCTGTATCACTTATACAACGAGCTGCCTGGGCAGTTGGTAAAAGTTCTTATACGCTGCTAGACACAATTAATTACTGGTTGGACAGTATAAAGAGTACCGAATACTATGCGGTTACGTACAACAAATATTTTAAAAATAGGTATGCATATAAGAGAAGAGTAAAAAGTGATTTAATGTCGGTTAAGGGTAATAACATTTCAAATTATGATGAGTTAGTTAAAAAACATTTAACTGATTTAAATTGGGACTGGAGGATTGTAGCATCGCAGATTTATCAGGAAAGCCAGTTTAATCCGAATGCAAAATCTTGGGCAGGTGCAGTTGGATTAATGCAACTCTTGCCATCAACTGGTGAAATGGTTGGTATAACTAATTTATATAATCCTGAATCAAATATTAAAGGAGGAATAAAATTTCTAGCCTATCTAGATTCTCATTGGAAGGAAGCAATTACTGATTCACTTGAAAGGATAAAATTTGTGCTTGCATCTTATAACATTGGATTGGGACACATAGAAGATGCACAAAGATTGAGCGAAAAATTCGGCGCCAATCCCAATATTTGGTTTGATAATGTAGAATATTACCTGCTAAAAAAATCAAAACCCAAATATTACAACGATGAAGTTGTTAGGAACGGTTACAGCAGAGGCATAGAGACTGTTATTTATGTAAAGGAAATTTTAGATCGATACGAGCACTACAAAAAGTTTTTTGATTAGCAAATCTGAGCAGAGTTACAATGATATCCTATTTTACCATTGAAATCATTACAGATAATTCTTCAACAAGTTGATCATCAGTTCCCTGGAAACCAACACTCATGAACCTTATATTACCATTGCCATCTACAACAAATTTAGTAGGTATTCCACTCACTTTAAATTTCTCTATAACTTCGTTTTTATCATCTAATAAAACATGAAAGGGATAATCGTTTTTTGCGATGAATTCCGTTGCATTTGTTTTCTTCTCTTTTACTCTCTCCCAGCTATTTACAAAAAGAAATTTAACGTCAGAATCATCATCATATTTCTCAACAGCTTTTTTCATTCCGGGAAAAGATGCTAAACATGGACCACACCACGTAGCCCAAAAATCAACGATAACCGTCTTTCCTTTGTAATCAGATAAAGAAACAGTATTTCCTTACAGATCTAATAGTGAAAACTCAGGGGCAGGTTCTAAAATTAAATCTCTTTGTAGCTTAGTAATTAGTTTTTCTTTTGCTGCATCTTCAAATTGAGCGGAAAAATTTTCGAATCCCTCTGTTGTTCCCTTTTCATTAATGTATGCTTCCTGCAAATAATCTTTCATTCTTACAGTGCTGTTGCCGGTTTTAATAAATGAAGTTATTTCATCTAATGCTCTTTTAAATTCTCCCGATTCAACCAATGCTTTAGAATACAGTTCGTTTATGTCCCCCTCTTTTCTTTTTGTAAGTCTAACGGCTTCTTCCAATATTGGCAGTGATTCTTTTTTTCGTTCAGTTTTATAAAGAATATTTCCGTAAACAAACTGATTTAAACCAAGATAATATTCTCTGTCCGTTTTCCATTCACTCGTGGAAAAATATTCTGGTTTATTAACAGATGGATTTGCAACTTCCATTCTGTTTCTCTTTTCACCAAGCTCTGCTATTTGAAGCGCTATATCCAGTTCCGAATTTTCTTCCAGCATTCTATTAACAATTACATAAAAACGATATGGGCTAACATTATCTTTATTTTCTTGAAGAAATTCCAATGCTTTGTCGTAATCTTTCGTATCTCTGTAAGAATTTGCAACTAAATCGTACATGGTTTTAATGTAGTTACTGTTGGGAAAATTATTTTCAAATTGACGCAACGACTCGATTTTTTTATTAACATTTGTTTCTGCTCTATATTCCAGATATAATTTCTCCTGTATGTAATCGCTTTTGGGGAATTTTTCTTCAATTATTTTTTCGTATTGTTCAGCCTTTGCACCGTTATTCAATTTAGAATACCATGTTGTAAGCAGTTCGTAGTTTTTTTCTGATAAACTATTTTCAGCTTCAAGTATTTCGAGCTCTTGCATTATAATTTTTTCACGATCATCCAATTTAGTAGCAAAAACAGTTTCAAAATAAGAGTGAAGAAAATCTTTTTTTACCTCTGGATTTGTTTTAAACTCTTCATTGAAAAGTTCAAATGCTTTTTCTTTATTTCTATCTAAGTCCAGATAATAAGCTCCCCATCGGTTTATTGCAGCAGCATATCCTGCAACACTTCCTGCAATCCTCTTTCCATCACTATCGGTTAAATAAATCACGTATCCGGTTTTATTATTGTTATCGTGCTCATCATCCGTTTTAAACTTTAGTAATATTCCAAGTGTTTCTTCATCAGTTTTTACTGTTCCCGAGTAGATGTCTCCCTTTTTAGTTAGCGGTACATCGAATGTATTTATCAAACCATCATTGTATAAATATGCAATACATTTTATATTTTCTTTTCCTGCAAGATTAGTGCTATCAGGATTATACATTACAAAAACATTATCTCCCGGACACATTTTATCTGGAGAATAACCAAACTTTCCTTCAAAATCTGGTTTGCTTGAACATGAAATAAATAAAACTAAAGCCGA
>CBDUAV010000132.1:0-6760 GCA_965365225.1 uncultured Ignavibacteria bacterium
AAAAAATAAAGGAAGAAAATAATGAGGAAATTATCTCTGATACTTTTAATTCCAATCATAGGATTAATTTTAGCATCCTGTGATTCAACTGAAAATCCAACTACTCCAACCCCAACAAAAGGAAACATATATCTTACATCTAATCCAGCTGGTGCACAGATATGGATTGATGGTGTGAACACAAATCAAGTAACTCCTGATACCGTAAAAGATGTTGAGCAAGGAACAAGATCAGTTACATTGAAACTACAAGATTATATCGATACAACATTCACTTTAAGTGTTACTGCTGAACAGACAAGTGTTGTTGGTCCCATTGCTATGACATCGAATATTATAACAACATTATATGGTCCTGTACGGATTTATGAAACAGTTGGAACAACTGCAAACGAACCAAGCGGCTTGGATCTTTCCAGCGGAACGGCTTTCGGAATTAGTTCGACTGATAAAGATAGTGTTGATATTTATTATTCGAGCAATGGATTTCTAGTTCAAAGTGCGCATCTCTCACCAAATCTGATAAGAGAAACTGATTTCTTTGTCGGTGCCGCCTCAAATTTATTTGATGATGAGGATTCACCACTCAGAAATACAGGAACATGGACGGACAACATTGGTGACAGGGAAACAAATTATGTGTTTCTTTACGATCACGATGGTCACTATTCCAAACTTAAGATAGTTGACTTTGGTGGTGGGGTTCCAGGTGAACCTGCATGGGTAGAAGTTCAATGGTACTATAATGATACTCAACTTGATAACCGTTTTTAAGTAAGAAAGAATAATCTTTTCTTTAACCCTCATCATTTAATGGTGAGGGTTTTTTATTACCTGTAAGCATTTCTCCTGTAATTACATCGAACTAACCTTTAACAATTTTTATTTCCCTCTTATCAAAAATTAATAGAAATGCAGAATCATTCGATGAATATTGAAGTTTGTAATATTGCTAGATTGTTATGTTTATGATTCTGGGGACACATAATAAATGAGAAATATATATTAAAATTAATTTAGGAGATATTCGCTATGAGAAAAATGATGCTACTTTTTGTCTTAGTGTTTATAAGCAAACAATACTCCCAGCAAGTTATTTACAGTATTGATGTTACAAACTACCAGGATGATTTATTTCACGTTACAGTTGAAGTTGAAGGTCTTTCAATTGAAAATGATATTTATAATTTGCCCGCAACGGTTCCAGGCACGTACTCCAATTTAAACTTCGGAAGATTTGTAAAATCTTTTAAAGCATATGATAAAGACGGGAATAAACTTCAAAGTGAAAAAATTTCCACAAATCAATGGCAAATTGCTGATGTTGATAAACTTGCAAAGCTGGATTATGATATCGAGGATACTTTCGATACGGAAATTGAAAGTAATAAAGTTATTCCCATGGCAGGGACAGGTATCAATAATGAATTTATTGTGCTTAATACATTTGCAGTGCTGGGTTATTTTGAAGGACTTCAAACAAATGCATTAAAAGTAAAACTTGATTACAATCCTGATTGGATAGTAGGAACCGCATTACTAATTGATGAAAATGGTTATTACACAGCAGAAACTTATGATCATCTTGCAGACTCGCCAATTTTTATGGGAGACTTAACAAGTACCAACACAACTGTTAATAACATACAAGTCGGTGTATATATTTACTCTTCCGATACTACAATTAATGCCGATAGAATAATGGATGTTGCGGAGGATCTGCTGCAATCATCATCTGAATTTATAGGTTATTCTCCTGTTACTCACTACAACTTTTTAATGTGCTTTTTAGATCAGGAAGAATTTATCACAAACGGTTTTATGGGAGGCGGTGCGCTAGAGCATTCATACAGTTCATTATTTGTCTACCCCGGATTTGGAAATTTTATTGCAGAAGTTCAAAACGACATGGCACACGAGTTTCTTCACATTCTAACTCCTTTAAATCTTCACAGTGAAATTATACAGCCGTTTAATTTTGAAGTACCAACCGCTTCTCAGCACATCTGGCTTTATGAAGGTGTTACCGAATGGGGATCCGATATTATGCAGCTACGCAGTGGATTAATAACCATTAAAGAGTATTTAGACCGGATATCAGAAAAAATCAGTATTAGCGATGGATTCAGCAAAGATATCAGTTTAGTCGATTTAAGTCTTGGGGTTTATTCAGAAGCTATAACTTTGGAGTTTATTAACTTTTATAATAAAGGGGCAGTTACTGCTGCATTGCTTGATATGAGATTACTGGAATTATCTGGAGGTAATTTCGGATTGAGAGAAGTCTTTTTAGACTTTATTGATAAGTATGGTAAGTATAAACCGTTTCCTGAAGATGAATTTTTTGAGATCTTTATTCAAAACACCTTTCCTGAAATCGAACAATTTATTGATGATTATATTAAAGGAACAGAACCATTACCGTACGAAGAATACTTGGCTAAGCTCGGATACAGATATATTCCCGAAAGACCTTCCGAAGATTCGCGCCCATCTCTTGGTCTGCAGATGGGTATAAATGAAAAACAGCAGCTTACAATTGTTGGTATGAGCAAGTCCAGTGCGAAAGCTGGTATAAAAGAGGGTGATGTTCCAGTAGCGATTCTTGGTACAGAAGTAAGCATGGAAAATACTCGTGAAATTTTTGGAAAGCTTCATTCTATGCAAATTGGTGAAACTGTAAAAGTGATTGTGCAGCGTGGTGATGAAGAAGTTGAAATAAATTTACCATTACAGCAAAGAAGGGACAGGCACATTTTTGAGGAAATGGAAAAGCCAACTGAGAAACAATTAAGATTAAGAGAAGCCTGGTCTAAGAATTTGTAATCTTTTTATTTGGCGAGTGGATTGCTTTAATTTTCATTTGCACAAGCAGAGCACCTATAGAAGCTATGAGCATTCCAACACCTTCTTGTAAAGTTATTGCTTCGCCTAAGAAAATCCACGCAAGCACTGCAATTTGTATAAGCATTGTTCCGTTAATAATGCTTGACTCCATTGCAGATAGTGTACGAAGAGTATAATTCCAGATTGTAAAAGCTAATGCAGTATTAATTACGGCAAGCCACAACAAATATAAAACATTCTGCAAGCTGATTGATGGCAGACCCTGAATTAAAGTTCCGGAAATTAATAAAACTATCGCGCCAATACCCATACTTACAATAGTGACTAGAACAGGATTGATTTTAGCTTCCCGGTTTATACTTCTACCCAAAACTGCTGAACCAGAGTTCGCAAGTACACCGATTGTCATTACAATTAATCCGATTTCCTGGTTTTCGTTAAGCATAATGGGAAAAAAGTATGTTAAAATTCCAATAAAAAAGAGAACTACTCCACTCCATTGAAGAATTGTCGGGTGCTCATTTATTAAAAAAATTGCCATCAGGGCAACAACAAGCGGCGTAAAGTTTAACCACAGGCTAACAGTTACAGCAGGCAGAAATAACAACCCAGTAAACATTGCTCCCTGTGTGAAGGCAATAAAAAGCAATCCGTAAATAAATAATCTTATCCAGTCATTTTTTTCAAAATTTTTAAATTCAGAAATGTTCTTTTTAGTAAAGGCAAGGGGTAAAAGGCAAATAAAAGCGATTGTATATCTGAGTCCTGCGAAAGTTAAAGGTGGAATTTCTGCTAAACCAATCTTAATTATCACAAATGAAGTCGACCAGAGGAAGGTCACGAAAAGCGCTAGCAGAATAGTTTTAAGGTGTGAATGATTTTTCACATTCTAAATATAGAAATTATGCTAAATACTTGAATTAGCCGCTTCGATTTTTATCTATAAATGATTTTACTTTTATATAAACTTTCTCACTATTAATCCCTCCCTCTCCGCTAAGATCACAAATGTGCGGATTTCCCGGACAATTATTGGTACAATAATTTTTTTCCGGTAACATTATTTCAGAGATGTTACCGAGGGGTCCCCACAACTCCGGTGAACAGGCAGGTAATGGACAGAACATCGAAATAGTCGGAATTTTTAAAGCAGCACAAATATGCATCGGTCCGGTGCTGGCAGAAATTAATACATCAAGCGCATTAAAATTAACTATTGCTTCACGAAGTGATAAACCAATGTTTGGATAAATAACATCATTTATGTTTTTTACACTTTCATGAGGTTCATTATCGGTAATCAACACCTTAATGTTTTTGTCATCAACTAACATGCTTATAAGGTTTAGATATTCCTTGGTATTTAAGTTTGGTGATGATTTACCGCTTGTTGTATTTATCCCGATTAGCAACTCCCCGTTTGGTGCAAGTTTCTTTTTAATTTCATCACTCTTTATAGTTTCTTCAGAGGATAAATGAATTTCCGGTTCAATAGACTGAGGTTCGATTCCAATTTTTCTGACCATATCCAAACAATAATCTGCTTCGTGCCGAAGAGGAATATATTTTTTTCTATCAACAAATTTTGAAAAGCTTAATATCTGGAATAGTTTGTGTCCGACTCCAATTCTTACATTTATACCGCTGAAAAACAAAATCCAGTTCAACCTTTCATTCGGCAAGAGCATAAATGCATGATTGAATTTAAACCTGCATAAGGTTTTTACTAGTAACCAAAACTTTATTTTGCCTTCTTCATTTTCATCATACAAGATTGTTTCGTCAACGTAAGGATTATTGATATAGATATCCTTTGTGTATTTCTTCACCAAAACGGATACGAAACTATTCGGATGTGCTTTTTTTATTTCACGCGGGATTGGTGTTGAAAGAACCACATCGCCGATACGGTCAATTCTGGCAATTAAAACCCTAAGTTGTTTTTTCTTAGTTAAAATTCTTGTTTCTCTCCCATATTTGACGAAAGTCTTCTTTAAGGTTCCTGCATAAAAAAATCGGTAGATTATTTTCGTAAGGCATTGCATATTTTGTTTTATGAATTGCAATGACCCTAACTTGGCTGCAAGAATTCAGGTGGTCGTCTTTCCGACCACCCAGGATAATAACATTTATAATTTCTTTCCCAGTATATTTCCATCCCCAGATCCAAAAGTTATTATGGGTCGATATTACTGGTGGCAATATATACTTTTCACTAAAATATTCTATGGCACCAGCCTCGCCGTAATTATTACCAAATACAATTGTTTTTTCCTTTTCACTTTCTGGGATTTTTTCATATACGACAGAAACATTTTTTGCAAGATCTTCCCACCCAAACATATCAGCATAAAATTGTGGGAGCTCCGCAAGTTCTTTGTTTTCGGCTGTTGTAGGACCAAATCCCAATTCATTTGCATAATCAATATATTTTTCCACGGGAAGTATTGGCAGTGCAAGTGGTGCGATTACAATTCCGGAAATAATTAGTGGAATTATTACAAAGTGTTTAAGCCATCGCAGGTATTTCAGTTGACTAATTTTTTCGAGAAATACGCCACCTGCTGCTAATAGAGGGGTGAAGGCAGGTGCAATATATTCAGATTTACTCTTACCGCTTACAAAAAGAATGAGAAATGTTGATATGAATATTATTCCAAGTATCCTTAAAACTGTTCCATTTTTACTGAAAAATAAGTAGTATAAACCAAGCAACCATATGATTGCAGAAGCAGGGTTCATTATTAAAAGAATACCATTTACAAAATCCCAGCGGGTAATTCCTGAGTACTTATATAACTGTGCATTACGTATAAACTCAATGTGTGCCCAATCATGAGATGCATTCCATATTATAAAGGGAAGAAAAAACAGAAAAGCAATTCCTGCAGTAAGCCAGGGTTTACTTGTTCCAAATAATTTTCTTTTATCAGTAAGCAGCAAAGCGATAAAGAATCCGAAGCCGAGCCAGAGGAAACCTATTTTATTCATCAGTCCAATGCCCAATATTATTCCGAGCAAAATCCAATTAACCTGTTTATCATCTTTAATAATTAATACGACAATATAAAAAGCCAAAGCCCAAAGAAATATATCAAAGGAATTCATTGAATAATAAGTATTCATCCCCAGGAAAATTGGTGCGAAGATTACTGCTAAAGAGGCTATCATGATGGCAAGCTTACTACCACCTATCTTTTTAACCATCATTCCTGTAACAAAAACTGTTGCTGCACCCAATATCGCGGGTAGTAATCTTATTGCAAAAACAGAATCGCCTATCAACAAGCGAATTATGCTAAGCACCCAAATAGAAAACGGTGGCTGATCAACGTAACCGAAATCAGGTCTGCTTGCACAAGAGAGATAATAAAGCTCATCGCGGAAGATACCGTAACCTGCAAAAGCATTTGTATAGAGATGGATAAGAAGTTTTAGGGCTGAAAGAACTAAGATTAAAACAATTGTACTTTGTTCAGTTTTAAAACTGTTTTTGTTGTCATTCAATAAATATTACCCTTTTCTAAAACTTATGATGATTTACAATTTTATCGTAAGTCCCTCCAAAAATAATATCTCTGATAGTATCGCTGCTTAAAAAATTATGCGGGAAACCAAGATCAATTTTACTTGCTTCATTTAATTTAGCAATTTGTTCTTCATTCAAGCTGAATTTCAGACAATTTATATTATCATTCAACTGACTTTCTGTTTTTGCACCAACTATAGGAATAATTACCCCTGGCTGCTGCATAACCCAGTTAATTGCAACCTGTGAAGGTGAACATCCTACTTCATCTGCAACTCTAATAACTTCCTCCGCAATCTTCAAACTATTTTCATCAACTGATTTATAAAGCTGGGCTCTTCCCTGTTCATCTTTATTCTTATTATATTTTCCTGAAAGTATTCC
>CBDUAV010000133.1:0-6676 GCA_965365225.1 uncultured Ignavibacteria bacterium
CAATTCCAAGAGCTAAAAGTGCAACGTGAAGTGCGACTGTACCGTTTGAAACAGCAACAGAATGTTTAATCCCTGTAAATTTTGAAAAATCATTTTCAAACTGCTCAATAAATTTTCCTTTTGAGGAAATCCATGTCGAATCAAGGCATACCTGCACATAATTTTTTTCGTTACCTGAAAGTGAAGGTTTATAGACTGGATATTTTATTTTCATTTTACTTTTTTTATTGTTAGTCCCATTACTCCGATATCTACTAAATGGGTAATATCAGAATATTGTGTAAAATATTTTGTTATATAATATGGATCTTTTACAGTTTCCCAGTAGGAATAATTTACCCATCTTTTTTTGTATTCGTTGTAGAATTCTTCATTAGTGGTACCGAAAATCTCTTTGCTAATAATTTCAAAATTATTAATTGAAGATAGCAATCTTTCTTTAATTTTTTGCTCATCATAAATTCTTTGAAAAAAATAACGATCAGTTTTTTTCTCTAAATTTAGATTATATTCGTCTTTACTCTTGTATTCAATTTCATATTTATTCTTAACAGGGAATGTTAATATCAATACACCTTCTGGTTTAAGTACTCTCCACATTTCTTTTAATGCTGGAGAATCACCATCGTCTTTTATATGTTCAATAACGCTAATTGAAACTATTTTATCAAAATAACGATCTTCGAAAGGCAGATTTAATGCATCAATCTCTTTTGCTGAGTAGTTACCTTTAAAGTTTAACTTATGCGAAAGAGAAATTACATTCGTTAAATCTGCTCTATCCGGGTTGATGTAATGATAATCGATTACAAATTTACTTGATTGGTAAAATCCAAGCAGATATGGAGAGGACACATCTAATATTCTATCATGCTCAATTACTTCAAAATATTTATTCGCATAATTGAACTCAAAATATCTTACAATAGAGACCGGATTGAATAAAAGCCTTGGAGAAAATTTTCCTTTAAATAATAATTTTTTACCAATTTCGAAGCCATACTCTGCAAATTCCTTTCCCGGAAGAAAAGATTTATTTGTTTTATGCCAATAGTAAAATTTTCTTAACACTAAGATTGGAAGTAAAAGTAGAATTATGAGATTACTTTTAAACGATTTCATTTAGTGAACTTTAATAGCAAGCGTGGTTTAGGATTTGAATCGAATATCTCAGGTTCATTTGTAAAATATTTTTGAACTGCTTTTATAAAGTTTTCTAATGTGTACCAAGAACGGTCTTTCCCTTTGTACTTAGAACCTGTTAAGTGAACATCATCGTAAGGAACGAATTCAACAATTAGATATTTTTTAGTGAATCTGTTCAACTTTTCTGCGAAATCATCGAATGAAGAATTTCCGAAGTAGCAAACATGATGAACAACTGCCAAGCAAATTGTGAAATCACTATTGAGTCTTTGGTGTGCCGGCAAATAAGATTTATAGTAGCCGGGTTTTTCTGGATAATCCATTAAATTAAGTTTTGCAACAGTAATTTTGCTGTTAGTTCTTTTTATTTCCTCCAATAAAAAATCTAGTGAGTAATTATCTAAATCAATCGCAATTACTTCTTCAGCACCATTCTCCAAAGCTAATAAACTATATGCACCTCTGTTTGCACCAATGTCCAGTACTTTTATTGGTTTAGTGGTTTTAAGAATCCCGAGCAGATTATTGTTTCTTGCGTCATCAAAATTTAGTTTTGGACTTTTTTGATCGTAATCTGACCAGTTAGATAAGTTTTTGAAAACGGATTGCAAGCTAATAACAATTTTTCTAACAATTCTCCCCAAAAAAGTCTTGGATGAAATTATGTTAATTAGTTTTTTCTCAATAATTCCTTTTTCAAATTTTGAAATTTTTTTTAATAGGTAACTATATGGTGATTCAGATAATAACATTCGAAAAGCTATAATAATCTTTTGCAAAGAACTAATTTTTAACACATCATCCCAATAGTCTCTTTCTGTCCAACCGCAAAACCCTTTTATAAACCACCAAGCTGATTTAATTTCACCTTTTTTGATTGAACCGAAGTCGAAATAAACAGGCAAGTGATATTTGAATGTAATATTAAATGAATGCGGATCATTTAAATAAAAACCTTTGTCTGTAAGTTTTGATTGGAGTTCTATTATCGCTTTAGCCGCACTAACCCTTTGTTTTTTTGTCCATTCAGTATAGTAAGTTATGTTTTCGAGTTTTTCATGCTCAATTACTAAAACTTTGTCATCCTCATAATAGAGATTTGATTTTATTAATTGATATAATTCAGCTGAAAAACTTAATATTGATTTATAATCTTCCTTATCCTTTTCGATTACACGAACAACTTTTTTATCGTATCTGCCTGTATAGTTGCCATCCACTTTAGTGCTTTGTTTAAATGGTATGAATTTATCAAGATGAAAATTGTTGTTAATCATTATTTGAATGTAATTTACTTAATGAAATCAATCGTTAATTGTAACGAATTAAGAATGCTTCCAAACTCACTAGTGATGGATTTTCTCTCAAACCTCTTAATATATTCTTCATCAGTATTAAATGAAGAACATTTACTAAAAAACTCCTCTCCGCTTTCATTATAGCTGAACATCATTCCTGCATTTGACCGTTTTATAATTTCCTTAACTTCTTGATTGTCATTACCAAAAGCAATAATCGGTCTGCCGGCTCTTAAATATTCGAATAATTTTCCGGGTACGTGGCGCGGTTCTGTCGCGCAAACAAGCAGAAAATCTGCACTGCAAACTTCCTCTAACATTTTTTTATATGGTAAAAATCCCGCATACTCTGTAATCTCATTTAATCCCGCTTCATTGATTGAGTCTTTAATTGCAGGATCAACAGAGCCAATAAATTTTAGTTTAAGTTTATTCCCTGATTCTATTTCTTTATTTATCTGCTTCCAAAACTTTACCGGGTTCTGATATGAAAAAATATTTCCAGCGTGTACTATAGTTTTTTCTTCATTTGATTTTTTACTTCTTTCAATCCCTTTGAAATCTTCTTCACTGTAGCCCCAGTAAAGAACGTTCGATTTTCCTTTTACAAACGAATATTTGCTTTCGTAATCTTTTCTCATTGTTTTGGTTACAAATACTACTGCTGCAGCATTTTTTAGAACAGATTTTTCCATTCGATTATCAATTCTAAGTGTAAGTTTGCTCCTTTTGAAATTTCTATAGTAAGAAATATCAACCCATGGATCAATAAAAACCGGAATGTGAGGTAGTTTGTATTTTACTGAGAGTTTTTTCCCTATTAAATGTGTTGTGTGTGGTGGTCCGATCGAAACAATGGTATCAATTTTTTCTTTTTTTAATAATTCCAATCCCTTTTTTACTGCGGGGAAATACCATCCAACTCTTGCATCCGGAATAAACAGATTCATTCTAATCCAGATAGATAAACGATGAGCGAAGTTTTTATTTTTTGTTGAAATTGTCTCCGACGCAACAAGCTGCTCATTTTTTTCTTTACCAGTAAACCTTTTATAGATGTGGAAAGGTTCGAATGATTTTGCTCTAAAAACATTTAGTTCTTTTGTAACTTCATTAATTAATGTTTCATCCTTTTGAGAAAAGGTATCTTCATCAACAGTTAGCACAACTGGCAGCCATTCAAAGTTGGTTAGATGCTTTATAATTTTAAGAGGCCATTGTATTGACGCTTTTCCTGATGGAGGCCAATAATATGAAATGAATAACACTTTTTTCATTCAGTGCCGCTTTTCTTTTTACCGACATATCTTATTATGCATGCTTCACCTGTATGTTTATCACCTTCATCTAACATAATATTTTCTTTTTTTAGAAGAATAGTATCCAGTTCTGCAAAATCACTTTTTATTTCATCGAGTGAGTACAGCATTTCTAAATTCTGCGGACCCCCGGATGTTTTTCCCAATTGATCCTTTTCATATACTTCTACAATAACAATCCCTTCAGGTGCCAAAGAATCAATTATTTTACGGTGCAGTGATTTTCTTTGCACAGAACTTATGTGAAAAAAGATAAGCGCCACAGAATCATAATAATTTTTAATGGGAGAAAAATTCTGTATTTGCTGAATTTTGTAATTAATATTCACGCCCGTTTTTTTAGCTAAATCCATCGCTTTATTTTTGGCGACGTTACTGTAATCAACAGCATCAACTTTCCAACCGTTTTTTGCTGCATAAACTGCGTTTCTGCCTTCTCCTTCACCCAATAGTAAAATTTTGCCTGGAGATAGTTTATCTGATTGTTCCTTAAAGAACCGATTTGGTTCAGTTCCGTAAATGTATTCTTTAACAGAAAATCTTTCATCCCAGAATTTTGAATCGAAGTTGTTCATTGTTATTTAATTACTTGTACAATTCTTTATTCAAATTTATGAATAAGTAATTCCAGAGTGAAAAGTTTTCAAAAGAAGTTTTATAATCAGTTAAAGATTCAATATAGAGAAGTATGTATATTTGTAATGATAATTCATAAATTTTTAATAATGAAATTCCATTGACTAATTTAGACAGATTTATAGTTGTTGGCGACAGAGTTTTAGTAAAACCACAGGAAGAAACTTCAAGGACAAACAGCGGTCTCTATCTGCCGGTGGGTGTTTCTGAAAAGGAAAAAGTCCAAAGCGGTTATGTGATTAAAGTGGGTCCGGGTTACGCTACTTCAACTGAAGTGGAAGATGAACCGTGGAAGGAAAATCCGGATAAGGTTAAATATATTCCGCTACAGGCAAAGGAAGGGGATTTGGCAATTTTTTTACGCAAAGAAGCTGTGGAGATTGAATTCGAGAGAGAGAAATATTTAATAATACCGCAGTCGGCTATTCTTCTGCTGATAAGAAATGAAGATTTTTCTGTTTAGAAAAATCTATTCTGTAATTTCAAACTAAAACTTGATTACAAACTAAACTAAACCGGTTAATTTGAAAAACCGATCTACCTTATTGTTAACATTAAAAAGCCAAGAAAGATAGAAATACCGATCACATATTTAACAATCTGGCTAAAACCATTACCGCCGGCTTTAATGTAAACATTAAATTCGGGCACATCTCGCGTTGCATTGCCGCTCTCATTTATATGCATCATTGTTCTCTCCTTAGTTAATTTATCTTTAAAATTGTTTCTGTACATTCATAAACAATACTCGTCATTCATACCAGGATACAATTTCGAAACCACCAGTGCCCGGGAAAAACGGTGGGGAAGCAATTCTTAGCCTTTCATCGTAACGATATCGTTTGGCAAATCCGGATTTAATACCCCCGCTGCCAAATGTACCAACTGCTCTTCTGGTGTGTTGAATTATTCCTCCGAGTAAATTAATGTTACCGCTAATCGGTCTGCTACTGTAGTTTTGCGCACCGAATCCACCCTTTTCACAATATATGGAACCATGAATATTGATATCGGAGTGATTAGGAAGGTTGTCTGTCATATAAACACTGTTCTCTGCACATATTCCTAACAGGTCGCTCGAAGCTGGATAAATTCTGGGATCTTTTTCAAAGACAATGTCATCATCTAAATATACTGTTCCTTTATTCGGATCTCCTGATGATGAACAACCGATTGTGTACTGCCCTTTTACAGTTCCTTTCATTCTTAAGATGCAATCTTTAGCAAAGATTAATCCGTTTGGTGCGGCACTTGGCAAATAGATTGAAGTATCAGGAGAGCTAAAAGAGTATCTGTACTTTAGAGTATCTCTATCGAATGTTAGATAAATTGTGTCCTGCCCGTGAAATTTCAATCCATCATCATCTGCGATTGGTTCCATTAAATCTACTGCATCGGTAGGCAGTGGCAGATCAACGCCCTGCTCGTATCCACCAAAAAAGTACGGTTTATCTTTACTCTTAGAGGTATAATAAATTAATTTTTTCTTAGTTGTTGCCTTTCCATAATAAACTGGATGACGGTAGACTCTCATATAATCTTGAGTGTGGAAAGGACCCCATACCGTGTCGCTGCCAGTCCACCAGATTGTTCCTCCCTCGCTTACAGAATAGTAAGCGAACTTAGAAAATTTACTTGGAGCCAGTTTAACACGTACTGTGCTGGTGTGTCCATTAAAGGTTCCCTGGGCAGTAACCTGGCGTATATTCTGATATGGATCAAGAATTTGAACACTCACGTCAAGGTCTCCACCCTGAAACGGTCTATTTGAAAAACCATCATCCCAGGTTGGATCTAGAAAAATTTCATTTGCCGCAAGGTTTGCACCACTAACTGCAATACTGTGCGACACAGTCTCTTTGTGGTAATCAATAAAATTATCAACAGCACGGTTTGACACATCACCAAAATTTTTAGCAATAACTAAAAAGAGTAAACTAAAACCTGCTATTACAAATATTGTTGCTTTACCGCTCATAAATTTCCTTTATTATCTGTTTCTTAAATTTCTAGCTACTAATCTTACCTGGCGCCAAAATGCACCCGGAATTGTATCATAAGCTGTGACACTATCAACAAATGCTGCAACTTTTTCCACAGTAAGATTTATTTCTATACTGGAAATGATTCCTGGGGTTGTGATGGGTGGTGGAATCGTATCGCTTAATGCATCGTAATAAACCATGTAAAAGCGGGTTACTCCAAGGTTCGAACCCATTGGAGCTTCATTGTTTACAACTCTATACAATATTCGGTCTCTTGGATTAGGTGTGGAAA
>CBDUAV010000134.1:0-6622 GCA_965365225.1 uncultured Ignavibacteria bacterium
ATCAACAAAGAAAATGGTATTGATGAAATAAGAGTATTGGTAAGATAAGACCAAGATTCATATAAAAACTTAATTGTTTACTTTATCTAAAAAGCTGGTCTAATCAAAGGGACCAGCTTTTTAACTTATTTCCTGAATCCGACATATTTTTTTGAAATCGCAGAATCGGCATATTTTGGATTCACGATTATTTAATAAAGATAAATTGAACTTCCCCTCTGAAATATCTCTAACATAGATATTTACCATCTCATGGCAAATTTTTATCATTTCTTCTGCGTCCTGGATCTGACTTTCAACATTTTTGTTTTTTCCTTTTCTTTCCAAACCGATTAACTTCATACCAAAATTTTTTTCAGAATATTTTAGAGAAAAAATTTGTGCACCGGCAGGTTTAAAATCTTCTTTAAAATGAGCAGAAATCATTTCTTTTGCCGCAAACAAATAAAGTGGAAGCTGAAGAGATAACCCGGTTTTCAAATCCTCGATTGTTGGTGATTTTCCACTGAGTTTGTAATCTATCACTTTTAAAGTTTTATCCTCTTCATTTATATCAATTCTGTCTATTTTACCTCTTAACCTTACCTCACCAATTTTAATATCTTTTTTATTTAGAATTTGTTCATTGTTATCCCTTATTAAGCTGCCAAATCCCAATTCAAAAAATGATGGAATGTATCCGTTATCATTATTTCTTTCCTCCTGAAGGAATTTATACAGGATGGAATTCTTTTTTTTACCATCTATTCCCAGTAGCTTCTCACGTTCATAGAAGGCAATTTCTGAACTAAGATTAAGCTCCTCAAATTTTTTGTGTGCTACACTAAATAATATTTTTTCTGCATTGTTAAAATCATCATCGGTACATTTTTTTAAAATAAGTTTCTTCTTTTTAAGTATTGAATAAAATTCAAATAAAATTGAATGTATCAAGCTACCGAATTCAAATGCTTCCAGCTCTTCTAAAGGTTCTTCTATAGTTTGTATTTTCAAGATGTTTTCAAGAAAGAACTTGTAAGGGCACTTTGCGTACGTTTCAAGTTGAGTAGCAGAAAATTGTCTTTCTGAAATTTCTTTCAATTGATCTTTTAAATTATCGGGAATATCATTTTCAAAATATCCCGAATATTTGAAGCTGCCGAATGGATCTTTTCGCCGTTTGCTGTCAATATCAATCGAGCTATTAATACTTTTTAAATTGATGTTCACTTCATCAGAAAAATTTAAAAATTCTCTGCTTTCCAAAGGCAGCATGGCAAAACGTTCAAGCAATTCCCTTATTGAGAAAATTGTACCTGTAAACGATTGTTTACTTTTACTTTTAACAGAGTAAAGTTGTAGAAAATCAAGCAGAAAACTCGATTGGACTAATTCTTTCTTTTCTTCAAATTGAGGATAAGTTAAAAATAATCCTCTGCTCCACGAACACAAAGCCTGGTAAAAAAGATAGCGCTGTTCTATTTGATGACGATTTTCTTCGCGAGCAAAAGAACCCGAGAAGAACACTTCGGGTGAAAAACGAGTGGGAAGATCGCCGTCATTTAAACCGCAAATAAAAAGGTAATCAAATTTAAGACCGCGAATTTCATTCAATGTAGTAACCTGTACACCATAGCCCGGTTTTTCAGCAACGTTATAGCGGCTGAATGCAGTTAAAGTTTTTATTTGATTCAAATAAAATTTTAAATCAAATTTAGATTCTTTTCCACTTTCAAGTTCTAAAATTTGTGTAAACTCTTTTAATGAACTTATAAAATTGTTTAAAGCCTTTAAATCCTTTTCAACTATATCCTGCGACCCATTTAAAATTTTTGCAGGGAAATTTAATTGGAACATTAACGATAAAAGGTGTTGCGTAAATTCCTGTGGATTTAGCTTTTGTGAGAACGATTGCAGAAGTGTTTTTATTTTCTGAATATTATTTTCAGCTTGTTTGTAGCTCTGAATTTTTCTTGAGTTTTCATTTCTATCATTATAATTTGCTGATAGTTCTTTTACTGCTTCTTGAATTCTATTAATCCAGCTTGTGTAACCCGAGACAATTTTTAATTCAACTGAAACTTTTAAAATATTGGGCAGATCGATTCCGTCAATCTTAGTAAAATAATTGCCAAGAGCCCTTAAAATGCTTTTGTAGTAAAAATCATTTTCAATTATTTCCAGTAAATGAAAAATGCCTTTTATCGGCTCGGAGGTGCTAAGAGAAAATCTGTCTGTCAGATTAAATGGAATTCCAAAAAGTGCAAACCTATCTCTTACGATTGGCGAATACTTTTCTATTAAATTGAACACCACACAAATTTTGTTTGGCTCTACTTCTTTTTTCTGCAATAACAATTTTATTTGCTTTGCAATAAGTTCAATTTCTTCTTCCCGGCTTCGTGCGGAAATTATTGTTAACTGATCTTTGAATTTATCAATCAGTTTTAGTTTAGATTTTAATGAGAAATTTTCTCTGACGGAATTAATAAAATATGTTTTAGGTGCAGTTGATTCATCTGTAATCTCTTTAAATCCCATTTCAATAAAACGCTTATGGCAGGTATCAAGATGTGAAAATATTAATGGATTGTACTTAAAATAATCGAATACGATGAAAAGCTCTGTGCTTTTTATTTCGGTTGCCGAGTCTATTATTTTAATTTCAGGTATTGTAAACTCATCAAAACCATTAATAATAACTAGATTTACATCCTGATAAGTTTCTTTGAACATTTTTTGAAATTCAATAGCATTTACACTATTTAATTGTGAATAAACATCTCCTATTTCACTTACATTAATTTTATTCATTCTATTTTGATATTTTGTATACACTTCCGCGATATCGAGTGCTTTGAGTTTCTCCGCACCTGTTACTTTTTCAGCTTCTTCTTTCAGTCGTTTTGGAGAAATACCATGTCTTTTGTATTCGGAAATAACATTCTTTACTCTTTCGAGTGTACCGAAAGGAATTTGAGTTCTGTATTGTGAAAAATATTTTAAGCTTGTTTCTTTAAAGCATTGGTTCAAAATCAATACTGCCATCTCTTCCGAAATAAGATTTTCTTCTCCAAAGGAATTTGAAATGAGATTTTGTGAAAGTGAACCTATCGTTTCAATTTTTAATCCAGCTGCAGAATTATTCGGGGAAATTGAAATTAGCTCGCGAGTTAAATATCTAATTTTTCTGCGGGTGGGTACAATAAACAGTATTTCATTTATCTTTCTATCATTGATTCGATCATTTACGATCGAATCAATATCAATTTTATCAATATTTAGTTTTGTTAGAATCAATCAAGTCATTTCATTTTTGTTTAAAACAGTGTCCTGATTTTTACTATTTTTTTATAAAAAGGTAGTTTATAACCGCACAAATGTAAAAATTTAGTGGTAATAAAAAATTAGGTTGATATTGATAACAAGTTGATTATTTTAGAATTACAAAATAGTAAAGAACATGAGAACTTTAATATTTTCAATATTGCTGATAATTACAACCCTGCCAATGGTTTCTGATTATAATTCAACCAGCGCGCAAGGAATTGGAGAAGTTGCACCCGAGAAGCCACCGGAAGTGTTTCCGTCTAATGCATGGGGATTTGATTTTCTAATCGGCGAAAGTGGCTTTGGTTTCGGTGGATTTTTTCGAAAACAACTTAGTACTAAATTTACTCTTTTTGCCGATATCTCTATTTCTGAGGCTAAGGATGAAAGAGAAGTTGAATATGTGGATATATTCGGACAGACATTTACAATCGGAAAAAAGAACCGCGTATTTCAAGTTCCTCTCACATTTGGCACGCAGTATAGATTGTTTGAAAATGAACTTGCCGATAATTTAAGACCTTATATAAATGCAGGCGTTGGGCCTACTATGGCATTAACCACACCATATTCCGAGGAGTTTTTTGCTGCGTTTGGAAAAGCGCAGACACATTTTGGCGTTGGAGGTTATATAGGATTTGGTGCTAACTTCGGCTTGGATAAATCAAATCTGATTGGCTTAAACATCCGCTACTATTACACAAAGTTCATAGATGATGGTGTAGAAATTTTAGATGGAAGATTTAAAGACCATATAAATGGATTTTTTATTTCTTTGAATTTTGGGTTTATGTATTAAAAGTAAGTTCAATCATCCTTCCGATAATCAATTTTACTAAATATTTATTTACTTTTTCCACTTAATCGTACAGCCTATTGTAAAAGTCTCAGGCACAGAAATTTCTTTTCCTGCCAGCAGTTCATCAAGTGCATCCTGCAGATAGTGGTTTTGAACCTTGTCCGGCTCCTGCCAGTTATCATCAATCTTTCCGTGAAAAGCTAATTTCCTCTCAGCATCAAGAAGAAAAATCTCAGGCGTATGTGTTGCATCGTAAGCGCGCGCGACACTCTGATCTTCGTCTCTTAGGTAAGGAAAGTTAAAGTTTTTCTCGGCAGCTCTCTTTTTCATATTCTCAAAAGAATCATCAGGGTAATTAACATCCTCATTTGAATTTATTGCAATTACAGCAACAGCTTTAGTAGCATAATCATTTTGCATTTTTAATATGCGCTCTTCGTACGCCTGCACGTACGGGCAGTGGTTACAGCTAAAAATAATTACCACTGCTTTTTTATCTTTGAATGATTCAAGTGAATATTTTTTATCATCAATTCCAGTCAAAATAAAATCAGGTGCCGGAAAACCGATCTTCAAATTATTTGTTGCCATAATTCAAGCTCCTTTTTTCAAATCTTAGTAAATGAACTGCTTAATAATTAAATTAAAATACAAATGAAAAAATCTCTTTACCTTTTTACAATTATTTTATCAGGATTTATAATGGCACAGGAAAAACAACTTGCCTGGGATCTATACTACTCTTACGAAAATTTTAAAGAAAAATCATTGGTTCACAGAAGATTCAAACATTCTGATATTATTCCATTAATCGAACAGGCAAAAAATAATAAGATTTTTAAGGTAGATAAAGTCGGAACGTCTGCAGAAAAAAGAGATATTCATTTAATTTCCATGGGGAATGGAAAGACAAAAGTATTTTTGTGGTCGCAAATGCACGGTGATGAACCAACTGCAACTGCTGCAATTTTTGATATTTTAAATTTCTTCACTGCAGAAAATGAATTTGTTGAGCTTAAAAATTTTTTATTATCGAACTTAACAATCTGTTTTTTACCGATGCTTAATCCTGATGGAGCAGAATTATTTCAGCGTAGAAATATTTTTGAAATAGATTTAAACCGTGATGTTTTACGGCAGCAAACTCCCGAAGCAATAATTCTAAAAAATGTTTTTGATAGTTTAAAAGCTGATTTTGGTTTTAACCTTCACGATCAAAGCAGAGAATATGCTGCAGGAAATTCAATCAATCCAGCTTCAATTTCGTTTTTAGCTCCTGCCCCTGATTGGGAAAAAACGATTACACCCCCAAGAGAAAATGCAATGAAGCTCATCGGAACAATGATGCAAATTCTAAATGAGTTTATTCCTGCGCATACAGGAAAATATTCTGATGATTATGAACCGCGTGCATTCGGAGATAACTTTACAAAATGGGGAACCTCAGTAGTTCTTTTGGAAACAGGCGGCTGGCGTGATGACAGGGAGAAGCAATTTTTACGAAAAATAAATTTTATTGCTCTTCTAACTGCATTTGCCAGCATTGCAGGTGAAACATATAAAAAGCAAACAACCGAAGTTTATGAATCAATTCCGAAAAACGAAGAGTTAATGATGGATATGATTTTGAGAAAACTTACGATAAAAAAAAATGATCACGAATTTTTGGTTGATATCGGAATTAACTTTGAAGAAAAAAATATAAACAGCGCAAAGGATTTCTATCTAAAAGCAGCAATTGAAGATATTGGTGATTTGTCCGTTTTTTCAGGTTACGAAGAGCTTGATTTGATGGGCTATTCTGTTGAACCAGGCAGAACCAAACCGGATGCGATAACTTCAATTGATGATTTACTTAAGCTGGATGCTTTAGAATTATTTAAGGAAGGATATACAAACGTTTTACTCAGATCTGATAATTATCTAAAAGAATTTTCTGAATTACCTTTTAATATTGTTTTAGATGGTGATGCAAAAATAAAAAGTAATATTGATGTGGAGGGAGATGCAAACTTTATCATCAAAAAAGAAGATAAAGTACAATATGCAGTTGTGAATGGTTTCTTATACAATTTACAAAACATGAAAAGAAAAAGTGGAAATGGAATGGTTTACAGATAAACATTCCAGGCATTTTAATGATGAAACAATTCAATACAACAAAAGAAGAATTACAGAAGTTAGGTCTTGAGTTTAAATCTCAGGCTTTCGATTTAATTGATGATTTGTTTAATCTTGCTTTTTGGCTCGTCTTGAAAAAACGCTCTGCTAAAAATATTATCTGGATCACTTACAAAAAAGCTATTTATTATTGCGATAAAACAAAAGCTGACACTAATTGGCAGACATGGATACACAGAATATTTTTTAACAGTATTATTGATTACTATAATGAACACGCTGAAGTCGATGATTTCGATGTTCAATTAATTGATAAATGGAAAGCAGATTCAGAATTGATTTCAAGAATCAGCGATATTAATTCTAATCAAATAAATGAAAAAAAAATAATAG
>CBDUAV010000135.1:0-6604 GCA_965365225.1 uncultured Ignavibacteria bacterium
TCCACCTCAACAGTAAACGGTACTTTTAATTTCTCCCATTCGAGTCTAACGACAGCAGTTTTATCAGAAGTTTTTGTAATAGTGTAAGCCAGCCATTCCTGCCAGCATTTATCCTGTGTTTCCGGATCAACTTCAATACGCAATGCATCTTCTACATCGTTATATTCAAATGCTCCCCACTGGTCAGCCACCTTGTTAAAAATAAGAGTCCATTTATCTTTTGTCGGAATAGTAAAGAAGCCGTAGCTCCCTGCTTTCAATTTTTTACCATTAATTTTTATATCAGTACTAAAAGTAATTTTGGTTGCTTCGTTTGCACCAGCACGCCAGATTGCATTATAAGGAACCAATCCACTCCAGATTGTTCTACCTTTAACTCCGGGTCTGCTGTATTCTATTTTAACATCAGTAAATCCGATCGTTTGCTTAACTGTCGCTTTCGGACTTATTCTAACTTCTTCTTTCTGCTGTGAGAATATATCAGTTGATGAAATCCCAATTAAAATAAGGGTTAAAATAAATATACTTAATGAAAATTTTTTCCAGTAATGTTTCATGCTGCTTCCTGATTAGTAATTAAGTTTACACTTTCAATTTACATATAATTTTTTCATCTCTTCAATTACTGTATTTATCTCTTGTTCAGTATTATAAAAATGCGGTGCAAATCTAATATATCCTTCACGTAAGGAGCAAATTATATTTTTATGACTTAAATGATCGAAAATCTTTTCTGTAATTAAACTCTTTGAAAATCTTGCATAAGCAGTCCCTTGGACATCCTTTTGGGAAAAGCTTACTATCCCGGAAAGATACTTATCAGGAAGAGAATACAGTGGTGACCCGAATCCAATCTTTGACAGTTCATTCATAAAATACCTTGAATTGCTCAAAACCTGCTTTTCAATATCATCAAAACCAAATTCCTTAAAAAATTTCATCGATTCATTGAACGCATAAATACCAAGGTTGTTCAAAGTGCCGGGTTGAAATCTTTCAGCTGTTTCTTTTACAGTAAGATCGAAGTTTAATAGATTCCAGGCATCCTTAACAGCAAGCCAGCCGATTGGTGCCGATTTCATTGCCTCCTGAAGTTCCTTACTCACATAGATAAAAGCCAGTCCCTGCAAACCTAAAAGCCATTTTTGCGTTCCGGAGGAAAGAAAATCTATATTAAACTTATCTACATCCAGTCTGACTGCTCCCAAACCTTGAATCGCATCCACTGAAAAAATTATTCCTCGTTCCCTGCAGACTTCACCAATTTTTTCAAGATCAACTTTGTAACCGGATAAAAACTGCACAAAGCTAATTGAGATTAATTTCGTCTCCGGCTTTATCGCTTCAATTACCTCTTCAGCCGTTACTATGCCATTTTTAGATTTTATCAAATCAACCTCAACTCCTTTTTCTTTTAGCTGAAGGAAAGGATAAACGTTAGCTGGAAATTCAATATCATTTAAAATGATTCTATCATCTGCTTTCCAATCGATTCCATGAACAAACCAGATAATTCCATTAGTTGTATTATCAAGAAAAGCAATTCTATCTGACTTACAATTAATCATCTCACCAATTATTGATTTAGTTTCTTCAGCTACATCTTTAAACTCATAATAATCATCTATCTTTTCTTCACTTCGTTTCTTTAAGAATGCTTCTATTCTCTCTTTTACTTTTGTAGTAATTGGCCCAGTAGAAGCGTGATTGAAATAAATAATCCCGTTCTTCAGATATGGAAAATAACTCCGTGCTTTTTCGATTAAATCAGGATTCATCCCAAAAATTTTCTTTCTTTGATATTAGCAACAATAATAATTAGATTTTGATATAAGATTTTACAGGCATATATCCAAAAATACCAACCAATTTCAAATAAATATGGAAAAAATATGGCTTACCCAAAGGCTTCGAGGCATAAAAAATTAAGTCCCGACGAATTGAGATGGAAATGCGACCCTGCTGTGTTAGAGTTTGATTCCACTTTAGACCTTGAACCAATTGAAGATATAATCGGGCAGGAAAGAGCACTTAAAGCTTTAAGGCTTGGTGTAGAGCTAAGAGCTCCCGGTTACAATATATACATTGCAGGTTTATCCGGTTCTGGTAAGGCAACTGCAGTTAAAAAAATGCTGGAAAAGATTGGGGCTGAATGTCCAGCCTTGTTCGACTATGCCTATGTAAATAATTTTGCTGATCCGGACAGACCAATACTTCTTATTTTCAAAAAAGGACAGGCAAGAATTTTTAAGAAGGATTTAATATCAGCAATTGAAATACTTAAAGTAAAAATTCCTAAAGCCCTTGAAAATGAATCCTACCTGGAGAAAAAGAAAAAAATCGTTGCAGATTATTCGCAGAAGGAACAGGAGTTAATGAATGAATTTGATGAAAAAGTACGGAAGGAAGGATTTTCACTTGGACAAGTAAAAATGGGAGACGTTGCACGTCCAGATATACTTCCAATAATCAAAGAAAAACCAATTCCTATCTTTCAGCTAAATGAACAGGTGGAGCAAGGAAACTTGACGCAGGAAGAAGCGCAGGAAATAATAAGAAAATATAACGATCATCAACAGGAACTGCAGGTATTATTTAAAAAAGGATTGAAAATCAGTCAGGAGTTCCAGGAAAAACTTGCTACATTCGAAAGGGACAGTACAATTAATGTAGTTAAAGGTGTTCTGGAAAATCTTAAAGAAAAGTATAACGATTTAAAAGTGCTTTATTATTTAGATCAGGTGGAGAAAAACATACTTGAGAACATACAGATATTTAAAGGTTCCAGACCTCAGGGAGATACAACAAGCGAGGGATTTATTATTGACTACTTCAAAGAGTATGATGTAAATATAATTCTGGATAATGCGGAAACAACAGAATGCCCTATAATTATTGAGACATCACCTAATTACACAAATTTGTTCGGTGCAATTGAGAGAGTTACTGATGGAAGGGGCGGTTCCTATAGTGATTTTACAAATATTAAAGCCGGATCTCTTCTAAGAGCGAATGGCGGTTATATTGTACTAAATGTAATGCATCTGTTTGAAGAAGTTGGAGTCTGGAAAACATTAAAAAGAGTACTCACTTACAACAAACTTGAATTCCAGGAACCACCTACATTATTTCAACTCTCGTCCATTACTTTAAATCCTGAACCTATTGAAATTGATGTAAAAGTAATTTTGATTGGCAGCCAGCATATTTATTCTTTGCTGACCGGATACGAGTACGACTTTAAAAAAATGTTTAAAGTTAAAGCTGATTTTGACTATGAAATTAAAAGATCGGATAAAGTCCTAACAGAATATGCCCGTGTAATCAAAAAATTGATTAAAGAAGAGGGCTTAAAAGAATTTGACAAATCCGCCATTGCGCATTTACTTGAAATTGCAGCAGTCTTTGCGGGACAGAAAGGCAAGCTTACCACCCGTTTTTCAAAAATTGCTGATCTGGCGAGAGAAGCAAACTTTTGGGCAACTGACGATGGTTTCGATATTGTAAGTGCTGCACATATTGATAAAGCTTATAAGAATGCTGTTAACCGCCACGGTATGCTGGAGTCAAAAATTTCTGAAATGTACGAAGACGGCACATTCCTGATGGATACAAAGGGTGAAAGAATCGGACAGGTAAACGGTCTTGCTGTCTACGAAGCAGATTTTTATGCTTTCGGACGACCAGCTAGAATCACCGCTACAGTTTCTCTCGGAAGTGGAAATATAATTAATGTTGAACGTGAAGCTGGTATGAGCGGCAGATATTTAACAAAAGGTGTGCTCATAATTTCAGGTTACTTTAAAGAAACTTTCGGACAGGATATCCCGCTTGCGTTCAATGCAAATCTGGTCTTCGAACAATCCTACGGAATGGTGGATGGCGATAGTGCTTCATGTGCGGAAATATTTGCCCTGCTTTCAACACTTTCCGGACTTCCATTAAAACAAGAAATTGCGGTTACAGGTTCACTTAATCAAAAAGGTGATGTGCAGCCGATTGGAGGTGTTAACGAAAAAATTGAAGGCTTTTTTGAAATCTGTAAAGATCATGGACTAACGGGAAAACAAGGCGTTGTAATCCCAATTCAAAATGTAAAAGAACTTATGTTAAAAGATGAGGTAGTAGAAGCAGTCCGGCAAAAGAAGTTTCATATTTATCCTATAACACGTGTTGAAGAAGGAATTGAAATATTGACCGGAATTAAAGCCGGAGATAAAACAGCAAAAGGATATGAAAAAAATTCTGTGTTTGATCTTGTGGAACAAAAGCTCAAAGAAATGTATAAAAAATCAAGGTCTCTAAAGAATGACGAGCCAAAAGCTCCTAAACGAAAAAAGAGAAAGTAAAGATATTTTTGAAAGAGTATAACAAAACAAAAATACTTGCCACTCTTGGGCCACAGACTGCAACTACAGAAAAAATAAAACAACTTGTAAATACCGGCATTAATGCCGTGAGATTGAATATGTCTCATGGAGATCATAATTTTTATTCTTCCATTTTTGAAAATATTCATACGGCTCGCACCGAACTCAATTTACCACTGGCTGTTCTTGCTGATCTGCAAGGACCCAAAATACGGATAGGTGAATTAGAGAAACCTGAAATAGAAATTGAAACCGGCAAAGAGATTGAAATTACAATTAAAGATATTTCAGGCAACGAAAATCTGATTTCTACCTCTTACAAAAACCTCATAAAGGAAGCTGAAATAGGTGAGTTAATCCTGATTAACGATGGTCTGATCAGATTGAAGATAAACAAAGAGGATTCGGTAGTTTGTGAAATTGAAAGTGGGGGTGTCATCTCACCACGGAAAGGGATGAATTTACGCGGGATGAAGCTGTCCACTTCATCTTTGACTGATAAAGATTTTGAAGATCTGGATTTCTTAATCAAAAAAGGAATTGATTATATAGCTTTGTCTTTTGTTAGAAAAGCCGAAGACATCCTTCAATTAAAAAAATGGCTTAAAGAAAAAGAAAATAGTATTCCTGTAATCGCTAAAATAGAAAAGAAAGAAGCATGCGATAATCTCGATTCCATTCTTAACGCAGCCGATGGTATAATGATTGCCCGCGGCGATCTGGGCGTTGAACTTTCTCCAGCTGAAGTTCCTGTTATTCAAAAAGAAATTATTAAAAAATGTAACGAGACCGGAAAGCTTGTAATTACAGCAACCCAAATGCTTGAATCAATGATCAACTCTAAAATACCGACCCGTGCAGAAGCTGCTGATGTAGCAAATGCCGTCTGGGACGGAACAGACGTTGTTATGCTTAGTGGTGAAACCTCTGTTGGGAAAAATCCTGTTGATACCGTAAAAATGATGAGCGAGATAATATCGAATGCCGAGAAGCATTTCATTACCAACGATAGAATTAAATTTCATATTCCTGAAACCCTCGAAGAAAATTTATTTGATTCTGTCCTGAAAGGGATAACATTGGTTTCAGAACAAATTAAAGCAAGTGCAATTGTTGTATTCACTTTTAAAGGACGAGCTGCACGCGGTCTGGCAAAATACAGACCGGTAGCAAAAATAATTGCTGTTTCAGACAGCTTTGATACGATGAATAATTTATGCCTTCGCTGGGGTGTTACTTCCCTTTTTATAAATAAAATTGATAAGCAGCATGCGGCAATAAATGAAGCAAAAGAGTTAATACTTAATGCCGGACTTGTTAATAAAGGAGATTTAGTTATATTTTTGTCTCGAGCCCCCTTTTCTGAAAAAGGCAGAACGGATTGGCTTCATTTTGAAGTTCTTTGAATAATTAAACAAAAGTAAACATGATGGAAAAAGTATTAGCAAAATGGTGGGAACCAATAGATCATGATAGAATACTCTGCACACTCTGCCCTCGATACTGCAAAATCGGAGAAGGTCAACCCGGTTTCTGTTTTATAAGACAAAACCATGGCGGTAAGTTATATTCAATTGGTTACGGAAGACCTACCGGCTTTGCAATTGACCCGATTGAGAAAAAACCACTCAATCATTTTTTACCCGGCTCAACGATTTTAAGTTTTGGAACCGCGGGCTGCAATCTCGGCTGTAAATTCTGCCAGAATTGGTCGATGAGCAAAGCAAAGATTGATGATTTAAATTCTCTCACTGCCTCACCTGAAGAAGTCGTTAGTCTTGCAAAAGAGTACGGAGCACCTTCAATTGCATATACTTACAACGATCCTACAATCTTCGGTGAGTATGTAATTGATATATCAAAAATTGCACGCGAAGAGAATGTAAAATCAGTAATGGTTACTGCGGGTTATATTGATAAAGAAGCACGAAAGGATGTGTATAAATACATTGATGCAGCCAATGTGGATTTAAAAGCCTTTACTGAAAGATTTTATCACAAGCTTACTTTTTCTCATTTGGATGATGTGCTCGATACACTTGTCTGGCTAAAGAATGAAACTGATGTATGGATTGAAATTACAACATTGTTAATTCCCGGTGAAAATGATTCTTCTGAAGAAATTAAAAAAGAGTGTGATTGGATTTTAAATAATCTGGGCGATGGAGTGCCGCTTCACTTTACTGCATTCCATCCAGACTTTAAAATGAGGGATAAAAACAGAACCCCTGAAC
>CBDUAV010000136.1:0-6597 GCA_965365225.1 uncultured Ignavibacteria bacterium
CTGAAATGGTCTGGGAGTGGTACAATCATCGCAAAAAAATCATTCACGAATCCAAACCAAATGCTGCACATACAACAATTTCAGAAGCACAAAGCTATTTCGATGAGGTTACTGTTGTAACTCAAAATATAGATAACCTGCATCGAAGAGCCGGAAGTAAAAAAATATTTGAGCTTCATGGCAACATCGAAAGAAATTTTTGTATTAATTGTAAAGAGTTTTATAACGAAGGATTAGACTTTAGTACCGGCGTTCCAAAGTGCAAGTGCGGCGGATTGATCCGTCCGGATGTTGTATGGTTCGGCGAATATTTACCGATGGATCAGTTTACAGGGGGAGAAAAAGCTGCTGCCAATTGCGATGTTTTTTTAGTTGTTGGTACTTCTGCGGTAGTCTATCCTGCCGCAGGATTAATAAATGTTGCAGAGAGCAGCGGTGCTGTAATTGTAGAAGTTAATATTGAAGAAACGGCTTTATCTCATTTAGCGAATTATTCTTTCTTTGGAAAAGCAGGTGAAATCCTACCCGAAATCTTTAAAGAACTCAAGGCTTCTACTGGTTTAAATTAAGACTGATTTCTTTTGCCTAATTTTTTGCATAGAGCCTGTAATTCCTTTTGCTCATGCTTGTTTAAAGTATTTAACATTTTTGTTATCAAATTAACTTGTGCAGGCAGAGTTTCCTCAATTTTCTTTTTACCTTTTGATGTTAGTTCAATTATAAAGAATCTTCTATCATCTTCCCCTCTTTTGCGTTGAACGTAGCCATTCTTTTCTAAATTATCAACAACCATTGTAATATTGCCGCCGCTTTTTAAAAGCTTGTTTCCCAATTCCTTTTGAGATAAGGAGCCTAAATAATATAAGGCATCGAGTGCAGCAAATTGTCCCTCACTCAAACCGTAATTATCTAAAGATAACTTTAATTTTGAATTTAATGTTTCTGAAGAGCGAGTAAGTTTTATAAAAGTATCGAGAGCAATTACTTCTTTTTTCGATCCTTTAAAGCGTGTTCCCATTTAAAGAAGCCTATTTATTTTTCTTTGGAGCAATAAAACTTAAAACTGCAGTAAAAATCACAGCGCCAACTATCGTCCATATTATCCTGTATTCTGTTCCGCGTATTGAAAATGGAAACGGATCGGGCAGATTCATTTCCCGGGCGAGCCACGAGCCTATTAAAGCACCAATAAATCCTACAACAATAGAAAGTATGCAGCCACCGCGGTCGAAACCCACTAAGGATTTGGCGATTCCGCCCGCGATTCCAGCAATTATTAGAGAAATGAGAATGTCTATCATTTTAAATAATTATTTATTAAATAAAGCCCAATACAAAGTAATTTTAATCAATATTAGAATCAATTTTAAAAAGCTGTCTTTTTAATGAATCTATTTATAAATTTACCTGTCTAACTGATGAAGCTGAATAGATTTATTGATATAAAAGGAAATTAGTGGATAGAAGAAAATTTTTGAAAAACAGTGCGATAACAGCACTTGGCTCAATGATCATTCCTCCTAAATTAATAAAAGGAATGAGAAAGCCATCTGTTGAAAATATGTTAAAGCCCGCCGCAACACCAAATGTATTAAGCTGGGAGAATAATGAAATTAATATAGCTTGGATTGGACACGCAACTGTTTTAATAAATTTCTATGGTAAATATATTCTCACCGATCCCGTATTTTTTGAAGCAGTTGGTGTTTACATTGAAGGTTTCATTCTCGGTCCTAAAAGAGCCAGCTTGCCGGCATTAATGCTTGATGAAATACCTAAACCCGATGTTGTGTTAATTTCTCATGCCCACATGGATCACATGGATTATAAAACTTTAAAAGCACTCACAGAAAAATATCCAAAAAAGCTAGATTGTATAGTTGCGGTTAATACTAAGGATGTAATTGAAGATCTTCAATGGAAATCATTAAAAGAAATCGATTGGGATGAAAGAGTTAGTTTAAACGGAATAAACTTTAAAGGAATTGAAGTTAAACATCATGGCTGGCGATATCCGGGTGAAAAAGATCGTTCAAGTGGGTACTTTAAAGACGGACGAAGCTTTAATGGTTTTATTTTAGAAAGAAATGACAAGAAAATATTATTTGGCGGCGATACAACATTTTCTGATAAATTTAAAAAACACAGAGATGAAAATGTAGATATTGCAATTATGCCGATTGGTGCTTACAAACCATGGAGAAAATATCACTGCACACCCGAAGAAGCTTTGGTTATGGCAGAATATCATTTGGGTGCAAAATATTTTATACCCATTCACTGCAAAACTTTCGATAGCGGAGAAATGATTTACGAGCCTCTTAACTGGCTAAACAAATCCAGCAAGCATTACAAAATTAAAATAGGCCTTAACGATATCGGACAGACCTTTACACTAAAAAGCTGATATAAGCTTCTGCACTATTCCATGTAAAAATAGAAATATACTCAAACAGCAATAACTAAAAGCACCGATAATAAAATTGTGGTTGTAACAGACCTATAAAATTCCATTTTTCCCTCCCAAGGGTGGTATCTAACCCAAAATAAAATTACTTTTTCTTATTATAATTAAGGAATTTAAAATCTTAAGAGCAATATGCTCACAACTAGAGTGTAAGGCCTGAAATATTTTCCTGAAGAATAATAAAAGGAATTCAAATGCCATACATAAAAGAAATTGAGGAAGCAAATGCTGATGAAGAATTAAGAAGAGTTTATAAAAAAGTAAAGGGAGATAGGGGAAAACTTTCCAACATTCTTAAAATTCACAGCTTGCTTCCAAAAACTATGGTTACCCATTTAGATTTGTATATGAGCGTTATGTTTGATAAATCTGCTTTGAAACGCGAAGACAAAGAGCTGATTGCAACCGTGGTTTCATCGGCAAACAATTGTGATTACTGTGTAAATCATCATGCGGAAGCTCTAAAACACTACTGGAAAGATGATGAAAAAGTAAAACAAGCGAGCAAAAATTTTAGAGAATTAAAATTGAATCCCCAACAATTAGCGATGTTAAACTTTGCAGAAAAACTAACACTTAATCCAGAAGAAATGGTTGAAGATGACGCTCAAAAGTTAAAAGATGCTGGATTAACAGATAATGAAATATTAAGTATAACGTTAGTAACAAGCTATTTTAATTTTGTTAACCGTAACGCAATGGCACTGGGAGTAGAATTTTCCGAGGAAGAAATGAAAGGTTACAAATACTAATGGAAAAACTTCAGCAAGGGTTTGTACATATTTACACCGGAAACGGAAAGGGTAAATCTACTGCAGCTATTGGGCAAGCTGTGCGTGCGGCTGGTTTCAACCTGAAAACATACATCGCACAGTTTATGAAAGAATTTCCTTACAACGAACTTAACAGCTTAAAATATTTGAATGAATGGATTACTATTGAACAGTTCGGTGGAGATGAGTTTGTTTATAAAAAAGAACTTCCGGGCGAAGAAGAGTTAGCAAAAGCAAAAAAAGGATTGCAAGCAGCAACAGAGAAAATGCTCAGCGGCAACTATGATTTAGTTATCCTCGATGAAGCAATCGTTGCAATTTATTTTAAACTGATTAAAACTGAAGAACTAATTGAAATAATTAACAAAAAACCAGAAAGTGTAGAATTGATTTTAACAGGAAGATACTGTCCTAAAGAATTAATTGAATTAGCAGATCTTGTTACGGAAATGAAGGAAATTAAGCATTATTATCAGAGAGGAATTACTTCTAGGAGGGGGATTGAATCATAAAAAACAAATTTAAATTGAATTAATAGTTTCCTCCATACTTTTTAACCTGTTTTTAGCACCAATGCTTTCAAAATAGTTAGCTGAAAGTTTAAACCAGTTGCTACTTTTTTCTTTATTTAACATTTGCTTAAACAAAATTGCAAGTTCAAATGCTGTCTCCGCGGCATTAAGATTATTATTAAACTTCATATTTAGTTCGTAACTTTTTCGCAAACACTCTTCAGAAATTTTGTAATTATCTCTTAATCTTTCTCCCACACCTATAATTTTGTAATCATCTGCAATAGCCAGTTTATCGTTAATTTGTTGTGCTAACTTTAAAGATTCATCGGCAAGCCTTAAACCCTCATCAACCTTATTCAAATGGATTAAAGCAAGAGCTTTGGCTCCTTTTGATAATGTTAATATTTCTAATTGATTATTTTCTTGAGCAACATCTATCGCCCCATTAAAATCTTCTATTGCCTGCTTATAATTTTTTTTGTGCAGGTGAAGCATACCATAGTTATGAATCATTTCTGCAAGCCACCGGTTATCTTCAGAATCTGGAAAGGCGTTCAATCCGTTTTTTAAATATTTTTCTGCTGAAACAAAGTTATGACAGATGATTTCTGTAATTGCTAAATTTGATTCCAGCTCTGCAACCAGTTCTAGATTTTCGTTTGATTGTAAAAGACTAAGTCCGATTTTAAAATGGTCCTTTGCCAGGTCAATTTCACCTCTTTCACCCTGAAAAATCCCCCAAAGATTTTCAACCCTTGCTCTTCCGAAGTTATCTAAACGTTTTTCAAATATTATTTTAGCTTCACTTAATAATCGTAAGCATTCATCCCACCTGCATTCTCTTATTGTAATATCTGCAATTAGAAGAAATATTTCAGCTTCAATTGAGTCCGTGATTTCTTCGGCTAATAAGGCGTTTAATACATATTCTGCTTCTTTTATTCTGCGTGCAATTAATAATTGATTACTAAAGATAAGAGAGAACTCAATTAATTTTTCAAGATCAAAGTTTGATTTAACAGAAGCAAAAATATTTTTCGCTTCAGTTAATTTTACTGATGAATCGTCACTACTTGTAACTTCAGAAGCAAAAACCTGATCAATACTTTTTAACAGATTTGATTTGATCTGTTTATTTTCTTTCCAACCGTCTATTATTTTGTGTAGTCTTTTCATCTTAGTACTTTTTTATGCTTTATCAATAGGCTACTGGAGTTGGATAGGGAATTGGTCCCACGGGATTCCGAACCCAGCCATATCTTGAAAAGTGTAATAGTTTTGCATTTTGTACTCTAGCAAATCCTTGAGGCAAAATTACCTGGACACCATTCTTTTTTAGTAGCTCAATATTTCCTTCATCATCAATAAACACAAAGTCTAGGGTTCCATTAGAATAGTCTTTTAGATCAAGACCTCCAAAACTTTGGAATAATCTCAATGTATCTGCAAAAACCATGGAAGGTAAAAAGTGAATTGCTGCGTACTCATTATCCACTGTTATGCTTATGTTTTCTATTCCTGTAAATGCACCAGCGGGTATTCGCAGATCAGCAAAGATATTAACCGAATCACCGTTAGCTGCTATATAGTATTTTTCCATAATGATTCTTCCGCCAACATTGCCATCAATTGTTTGGCTCACAGTAAAAATACTATCACTCCATATAGGTGACTTAGGAGGAAGTGGAATTAATTCGTAATCGAAGACTGTTATTTTATTGTAATTTGCTGATACAGACGTATTGATTGGATCTATAATATTAGAAGTGTCCTCACAGCCTAATGTGAAAATTATGATCAGCAGTACTCCCCATAACACGGTTTTCAATTTATTCTCCAATGATTTTATGACTACTCTTAATTACTTTTTGATCTATTGTAAACTGTAAAAACCTATATAAATTATGTTCATAAGAATTAGTCAAGATGTGTACCAAAAGGTGTATTTCTGATCCTTCAATATCGTCGTAAAATCAATGATATTAAGCAGTTAGAGGGAATTGAGAATGTCGAAATCGTACTAAAACGGGATTCAGTTTCGATTTGCAACAGGTAAGAAAATAGAAGATTTGGGTTAGTATTTAGGTCTGATGAGATTTTTCGATTATATACTTTGCTGAACTAAACCCGCAGTTAATTTTCTGCCGTTTAAATTTTTAAAAAACTTATTAGCATAATCCAAATATAGTTTAGCCTCATCTTCTCTTTTAGCTTTTTCTAATAGTCTTCCAAGCTCAACAGAACTCTCGGCTTCGTTTAATTTACTCTCAAGATCTTTATTTAGTCGTATGCTGTTTTCAAACATTTCTTCCGACAGTTCAAAGTTTTCAAGATTGTTTTGTATTATTCCTCTTATTTTATATATATCAGCAATTGAGAGAGTATCATTTATCTTATATGCTATTTCCATAGCTTTATCTGTATATGCTTCAGCCAGTGCGGAATTTTTTTGCTGTGTGTAGATATGGGCTTTACCGATATATGCCACGGCGCAGTTTGAGAGATAATCCATATCTTTTGATATGGTTATGCATTTATTAAATTCATCCAAAGCATCATCATATTTTTCCATTTGGCTGTACAACATTCCAAGGTTATGATAAACACGGGCTAATCTTCTATTATCTTTTATTTCTTCAAATCTTTCTGAAGCGTTCTTGTAATTCCAAACCGCTTTTTCAAAATTTCCTCTAATTGTATTTATTACGCCCAGATTTGTTTGAATCATAGCTTTTGTAGAATGACTATCTTCGCCGTGTAAATGTTTTAATGCCCTCTCCAAGTGGAGTTGAGCTTCATCAAATTCACCTTTCTCACCGTGCAAAGTTCCCAGCATATTTTC
>CBDUAV010000137.1:0-6553 GCA_965365225.1 uncultured Ignavibacteria bacterium
CCAATCAGTGATTCCCAAACTGCAAGCACATAAATGAAAACATCCGGATCAAAAAAATACACTGTGTTTCTAACTAGCTCTTCGGCAGGACTTAAGCCTTTAAAAAATTTTAATATACCGAACCACAAAAAAACAATTCCTAATCCAATTCGCAATACTAATAAACCATATTCTGCCATCCATTTTGTGATTTGCTTATCGTACTTTTCAAAATACTTCCCAACTATTTTTTCTTCAATTGAATTCATTTAGAATATTTTTATAATTTAAGTTGTTTGGAGACCAAAATTTTATCCATCACTTAAAATTAATAAGCATAATAAAGATTCTGTCGGAGAATAAACTACTTTTTTTGCAATAATGCGGTGATTGGCCAAAAATCCGAGCAGAAATTCAGGTTTATTTTTTAAAGACAACAAACCATTTATCAAGCATTCCCTTCTCGTATTTTGAAATAGCTTCCAGTTCGCCTGCATCGAGCCAAATGCCGTTGCAGGATGAACATTTATCAACATCAATGTTTTTATAACTAATCTCAATCAATTTCATTCCACATTTCGGGCAACGCATGTAATGAAGTTCTTTCAGTCTTTTCTTTTCTTCTGCTTCCAATCGTTTGCGTGATTGTTCCTGTTCTTTTTTCTTTCGTTCAAATTCTACTCTAGCAAAATATTCTTCTTCTTTTTCACTTGGTTTTACAGGCATAATTTTCTCCACTTAGATTTATGATTTTTGTTAGACTTTGATAAGGAACATTTTCTCCGAATAATTGTTTGCTAAATAATTCTTATTCTTTCATAGCAATATTATATTTTTTGGTTATGAATCTCAAACAAAAGTTATTAAAACAAAAACTTGAATATCATTATAAAGCTTTTAATCTTTCACAGATTGAGCCTGATCCACTCCAATTCCCTCACAAATTTAGTGATGAAAAAGATATTGAAGTTATGGCTTTTATTGCTTCTATTTTTGCTTACGGAAATGTAACACAAATCATTAAGTCACTCAATAAATTTTTGTTAATTGCAGAAAACAAACCGCATAATTTTATAATCAATTTTAAAAAATCACATAAAAAATATTTTATTCACAGGTTCTATTCCGAAGCAGATGTTCAAAAATTACTTATTCTTCTGCAAATCGTATACAATGAAAACGGCTCATTAAAAAATCTTTTTCTCACCGGATATGAAAGGAATCATGAAAATCTTAAAAATGCAATAACACATTTTTCAAATTTCTTTCTCAAAAAAAGTAAAACAGAATCTGGAGTACTAAGCAGGGGAATAAAATTTATGTTTCCTTTGCCGGAAAAGGGGAGTGCCTGTAAACGAATGAATTTATTTCTCCGCTGGATGGTAAGAAAAGATGAGCTTGATTTTGGATTATGGAGTGAAATTTCAACTTCAAAACTTATTATTCCAGTTGATACTCACATAGCCAGAATCTGCAGACAGCTCAAACTAACTAAAAGAAAAAACGTAAGCTGGAAAATGGCAGAAGAGATTACAGAAAACTTAAAACAATTTGATCCCGATGATCCTGTTAAATACGATTTTACATTATGCCATATTGGTATGAGAAAACTTAGCTTTTAGCTTTTTTAACGGTAGTTGAGATAAGTTCCTTTAGCACTCTCATATCCACATCTTCCAACTGCTTGATATATAAACAACCTTTTCCGGTTTTATACTTACCTAATCTCTTTAAAATGTTTTCATGCTTTTCTAAGTAAGACATCATATATAAAGTAAGACTTTGCTTTCTTGGGGAAAATCCCGTAAGAAACCAATCTCCCTCTCTACCGCTTGCATATTTATAATGATAATTTCCAAAACCGACCATACTGCTTCCCCACATTTTCGGTTCTGATTTTGTTATTTGCTTCATCATTTTGAGAATCTTAAAGGAGTCTTCACGTTTTTTTTCATCTTTAATTCCGTTTAGGAATTTTTCAACACTTGCTCTGGTTTCTTTGGTTTTATTTTCTGCTTTTGCCATTAGTTATCCTTTCAATTTTGTTTTTCTGCAAATTCTTTAAATGCATTTATATACTTCAACGACTGTTTTTTAAATGCACCCGGCATAAATATTCCCATCATCTTCATAAAACCACTGAATTGAAATTCCTGTTCAGTTACATATTTTGTTTTATTATCGCCAATCGGAATAAATCTGTTTTTAACAATATTAAAAACACCTTTTGCCTCGTAAGTGCCGGTAAATTCATCGGGTAAATTTCTTTTAGTGATCGTTTCAATCATTTCAATTTCGCGTTTGCCCATTTTATATTTTAATTTTGCTTTTGCACCTTCTTCGCCCGGTGTTCCGCTGATTGTTTCAAAACTTTGCAAACCTTCCATCCATTCTTTCATATTATCTGGATTATCAAATAACTCTACAACTTTGTTAACAGGTTGATTGATTTCAATTTCTGTTGTGTATTTCATTTTACCTCCAAATAAATTTTTGTACGAATTTATTTATAAAAAGTTTACCATAAAAGACGCCACGAAGACAGATCCTATAGTTACTGTCGAAAATCCACCAACCAGCATTTTAGGAAGAATTATACTGGCTAGATAATCTCTCTCTTCATCACTTTCCGAAACTGCATCAGATATTTCTTCTGCAACAATAAAAGTGCCCGGAAAACCAAATAAACATGTAACTCCAACAGCAAGAGAAAGCCTCCAGGAATAGCCTAAAATTTTTCCAAGGACAAATGAAATGATGCTTATACCCACAACTGAAAGGGCAAAAACAACCACAATCGGAAGAATAAATGAACCTATCATTTCCGGTGTTGCTTTTGGTAAGCTTGCAAAAACAGGAACCATCAATGCAAAAAGTGTTATGCCTGCTGAGTTTGCCCTATCCAATACTTTTTGTTCGAGAAATCCAAGCTCGTAAAAAACAATTCCGAAGACTAAAGCAAGAACATATTTGTTAATTACCCCACCCATTAATTCTGCTGCGTATATTGCAAGCCAGGCAATCAGAAAAGTTTTCATAAGTAAGATAAAAGGGGTTTGAAATTTTGGAGGCATCTGCGGAAATTGATACCATCGTCTTTCGCTTGATTCAACTGGTGTTAAATTTTCTTTGTTTGCTGCTCCTCCATTTTCACGAAACTTTTTAATTAGATTTTTTGCTTCGCCCGAAAGACAATACGAAGCTATAGGTAATCCTACAAAACTTTGAAGCACCAGTAATACTGTTACAAAAACTGTTATAGTCTCAAGACCTTTGGCATCAGCAGCTTCCTGCATAATAATTGTAGAGACCACACCGCCTGAAATCGGACCAGTGGCACCAATTGCAAAACTGCTTCCAATAATAGGAGATGCAATAAAAAATAAAATAACCGCAGCAGCTATTATCGCAGAAAGTGCTATTATCACAGTTTTCCATTCACCCTTCAAATCCTTCAGCTTCATCAACGTTCCCATATAGACTAACAGCAGCGGAATAATTGCATAAGCAAAATCTATTATTTGTGCATCCTGGAATAAAGTTTTGGGAAGAAACAGCCAGAAACCAACCATAAAAACCAATCCTGCAATAAATATCATAGAGAGCAGTGCTTTGGTTTTAATTGAAATAAAATCTCCGAAACCCAATACAAGTGCTATAATAAGCAGCGCAAGAGTTGTTTCCATTATTATCCTATTATGTGATTATTGAAGGTGGGAATATATAAATAATAAAATAATTTGTGAGGAAGATGATAGAAATTAATTTGCTTATCCAAACTCATAATTCAATATTATTAAGCTTCAAAGCATACTAAAATGGAAGCTTAGTTTTCTTTCCCTTTAATCAAAATCGTATCGCATTTAGAAGCATTCAATCTAAATTTCAATATTCTCTGATACTCCTCAGAATAATACCAATCGTTAAATTCTGTTTCCGTATTAAATTTAATGATCACTGTTCTTGAATAGCCCCAATTACCTTCCAGTATTTTAGGATTATCATCCAATGCTAAGTATTTACCATTGAATTTTGCAGATACCTCATCCACTTCATTTACATATCTTTGGTATTCTTCATCATCATTTATATTTATGTAGGACACGAAATAATAACTCATTCGTTCTCCCTTTTTGAATTAAGTTGTAATTAACTTTGTCAGAATCTTTACTTCAATCCAAAAGTAACGTTTACATTTGCTTTAATTGATATTTTACCTAGTGCGATTGTTTCAGAAATTTCACCTGCACCGCTATCAATGTTCTGCATTACATTTTGGGTCATCATATTATTTCTGCCATAGCCCCAGCCATTCCAGCTTGAATAATACCACCAATTTGATCCCCCGTAACCTTCGTTTATCTGGATGGGATCACCCACTTGCTTATCCAGAGTGCCAGCCATCTTTTCAGCTTTTTCCTTTGCAGCATTCAGCGCCAGTTCTCTTGCCTGTTCGCGATACTTTTTAAACTCGGTTGTCTGAAAATTAATATTATGAATATAGTTTACACCGGATTGCAAAACTCCTGTTACCAGTTCCTCGACTTTGCCAGGTTCAGTTAAAGTTACTACAAAAGTGTTCCGCACAAAGTAACCTATAAAATTCTTTTTCTCATAATTATTATCATACCTGGGCTCTATTGAAAGGTAGTCTGTCTGAATATTATTATCCTGTATTCCGGATTGTTGAATTACCACTATCGCCTTCTTCATAATTTCGTTGTTCTCCTTCTTGGCAGTCATAATATTTTTATCCCACGTTTCTATGCCAAAAGTAATTATTATCTGATCCGGTTGAACCTTAACAACCGCCTCACCATTTACAGTAATCTTTGGTCGGTCATCAAACAATTGTGTCTGCTGTGAGTGTGTTGAGCAGATTGGAATTATTACTAAAAAAGTTGTTACTAATAATGTTTTCATTTTTTTTCCTTATTTAATGCTCACATTAAATTAAACTAAATTCGACAAGTATTTTTTTATTCAATTAAAAAAATCCCATATATATTTAAATGCCGGCACAAAAATGCAGAAGACCAATATCCACTTTATAAATTTTGCGGGCATAAATTTTTGTGCTCTTGCACCTAAATAAATTCCAATAAAACCTCCAGTACCGTAAAGAAATCCAAGCATCCAGTTTGGTGCAACGTTCAATTCAGGATAGTACGGAGCAATACTCTGGTAAAAAATTACACTTGCCAAAGAGGTTACAAAAGTGCCCATTAATGAAGGACCTGCAATTGTGTAAACAGGAAGCGCAAAAACAGTAATGAGAATTGGAGCTAAAATTGCACCGCCGCCTATACCGTAAACTCCGCCAACAATTCCAATCGCCAGACACAAAAAGAAAATTGCAAGAGAGTTTATCTTAAAAGTTTCATCATTAAAATCGTAAACAATCTTAAACAGACTGAACTGCTTTACGGCAACTCTGGGATGAATATTATTTTCATTACTTATTTTACTCTTTAAACCTTTGTTGGATTGCTTCTTTTTTTTTAACAGATCGCGAATAAGATTAAAACCAATGTAAACTAAAACAACTGCAGCAAAAAGCTTAAAATTTTTAGGATCGGGTAAATAGTTAACCCGTATCAGCGTTCCAAGTACAACGCCAGGTAAAGTCCCGAAAATGATAACTAAAGTTAACGGCCAAACCATTCTGCCTTCTTTAAAATACCTGTAAACTCCGCCTGGAATAGCCACGCTGTTATATAAATGATTTGTTGCGCTAACAGCAGGCGTGTTAAATCCCAAAATGCTAACATTGAACGGCAGCAGTAAAAAAGCTCCGGAAAGTCCACCCATTGATGCAAAAAAAGAAATCAGAAAGGCAACTAACGATGGAATCCAAAAAGCTATTTCAATATCATCTAGATTAAAATTCAATTGATAAATTGTCCACAAATTATTTATAATATCACAGTAAATAATATAAATATACTTATCAATTTTTATCTATTTCTTGTATTTATACTTAACAATCTGGAATTCGGCTATATTTCGTAATGCTGATCTCGGATTTCGGAAATTAAATTAGAACTTCAATAATTTATAGGTATAATAATGAGAACAGAAGACATAAAGAAACGTACAAAGGAATTTGTGATAAGAGTTATTAACTAGTTCAGTGCACTGCCAAAAAAGAAATTGGATTCACTCTTAAAAGAAACCAACGAACTTAAGGCAATTTTCGTTACAAATGGTAAAACTGCAAAAGCAAAAAAGTGAATCCAAAATCCGAAATTCGAATTTCGAAATTTTAATTGTTTGCTTTTCAAACTATAATTTCAGATTTTCAAGGCTAATTATTCAATTTTCTCTATTATTTCGGAGATGCTGTAATGGCAGAAAACAATTCTTCTTCCCCCGAAAACACTCCTTACGTTCCTGCAAACACAACAATGAAAGAGCTGACATTTAAGTCAGTCTTTCTTGGCGTATTGTTAGCAATGATTCTTGGTTCCGCAAATGCTTATCTCGGTTTAAAAGCAGGGATGACAGTAGCCGCAACTTTTCCAGCTGCTGTTATTGCAATGGCAGTGCTGAGAATTTTTAAAGGAACAATCCT
>CBDUAV010000138.1:0-6472 GCA_965365225.1 uncultured Ignavibacteria bacterium
TATCTCCGCAAATATCGGTGCCAACTTCAACCACAGATTGATGCATTTCCGCTTTCACATGTTCAGCGAGAACCAGTTTTCCGTCTTCTATAATCTGCAGGATGTGAGATTTCAGTTCCCTTGTTTTCGGATCTACAATCTGAAATTCTTCTTCAACACCGAGTGTAAATAATCCAGGTTCTGCCATAATTTTTTACTAAGATTCGATCAGTGGTTTATTGTTAGCAAAATTTTTAATGAAACTTCCCCAGGTTAAATTATTCTGTCCTGCTTTATGTGTCTTCGCTCTTCGGATAGCCATTTTTGCCGCTGTTTCAACAATCCATTCAAAATTTGTTTCACCCACAGAATTTTTATCCGCATCAGGAGCAGGATTGCAAAAATCAATTGCGTAAGGAATGCCATCTCTTACCGCAAGCTCGATTGTGTTAAAATCGTATCCCAATGAGTTGCTAATAATTGTAATTGTTTTATTAATTTTTTCCATTAGTGTTTTATCAACCGGTTCCGGATTTTTAACATAGCGCAAATGGTGCGGCTGCTTTGGATCGTAACGCATTATGTGAAAATCTTTTCTATCCAGACTGTAACATCTAAAATATTCTGTAAATTTTATTTCTTCCTGCAGCATCATTACAAGCTGTCCGGTTTCATTGTACGCTTTAAAGAAATCTTCCGGTGAAGTTAAGCGGTAAACATTTTTCCATCCGCCGCCCGCAAAGGGTTTAAAAAATGCAGGAAATCCAATGTAGCTGAAAATCGCATCCCAGTTCATCGGGTAATTTAAATTCCTGAATGAGTTTGCATCAGTATCATCGGGGTGCTGGTTTGATGGAAGCAGAACTGTTTTCGGAACAGCGACACCAAACTTTGTCATCAAAGCATTGTTAAAAAACTTTTCATCTGCACTCCACCAAAACGGGTTGTTAATTACTGCAGTTCCGCTTACTGCGGCATTTTTTAAATACGCCCTGTAAAACGGAACATCCTGTGATATTCTATCTATAATTACATCATAGCCGCTAAGTTCGCCCTGTACTACTTTATCAATTTTAACAAACTCTGCAGTTATACCTTTTTCTTCTTTTGCATTTACTCTTTCAACAAATGCAGGCGGAAAAGTAGTCTCCTGCCCGAAAAGAATTCCTATCTTTTTCATTTAGCTCCTGATTATTACCGTAAGATTAAGTTATTGATTTTAGAGGAGAAAGTGAAACCGGATTGCCGGCTTTTTCCGATATTTTTAGGCGCAAATATATTAAAAAGTGGGCTCTTTTCAAGATTGCTTGTTCATCCTAAAATGGGTTGTATAAATTGATATTCTTTGACGATTGAGCTATTTTTAGCCCGATGAGTAGAGAAGATTCACATCCAACAGAAGTAACCGAACGAAAAAAAACAGAGCGGGACGGGCAGACTCCCTTGATGACTCAGTACTTTAAAATTAAGGAAGCAAATCCCGATACAATTCTACTTTTCCGTGTGGGAGATTTCTTTGAAACATTTGAAGAAGATGCAAAAACTGCATCAAAAGTGCTTGGAATTACACTAACAAAAAGAGCAAACGGTGCTGCAGAAGATGTTCCACTCGCTGGTTTTCCGCACCATGCAATTGATACATATTTACCGAAATTAGTTCGTTCAGGTTACCGGGTTGCAGTCTGTGAGCAAATTGAGAATCCAAAATTTGCGAAGGGAATTGTAAAAAGGGAAGTGGTAGAAGTTGTAACCCCCGGTGTTGCGCTTTCCGATAAACTGCTTGATCACAAAAAAAACAATTATCTTCTTTCAGTTTTTATAAAAGATGAAATAGCGGGAATTTCATTTTCTGATGTTTCAACAGGAGAGTTCTTGACTTTTGAAGTAATTGAATCCGATTTATTGCAGCAAATTGAATCAATTGCACCATCAGAAATCCTAATTCAAAAAAAAGAAAAAGACTACCTTATCCCATTAATTGCAAAGAATAATCCTTCCATCCGTGTTACAAAACTTGATGACTGGATTTTTAATTACGATTATGCAAAAGAGCTTCTTCTTAATCAGTTTGGCACTGTTACTCTTAAAGGATTTGGAGTTGAAAACCTTAATAACGGAATAGTAGCAAGCGGTGCTGTGCTGAATTATCTTCAAGATACACAGAAAGTAAACCTAACTCATTTAAACCGGCTTGCACACTACAATCCTTCAGAATATATGGTTTTGGACTCATCAACTAAACGAAATCTGGAAGTGAGTTATACGATGCAGGAGGGAAGCAGAGAAGGCTCGCTCATTTCTATTCTCGATAAAACAACAACGGCAATGGGCGGGAGGCTTTTAAAGAAATGGATTGCTGCTCCGTTAAGAGATTTAAATAAAATTCAGCAAAGACTTAATAGTGTAGAAGAATTATTTAAGGAAAAACCCAACAGAAAAAAGATAATAAATGAACTAAAAGAAATTGGAGATCTTGAAAGAATTATTTCAAGGATATGTACAGGAAGAGCAAATCCCAGAGAAGTTGTAGCACTAAAATCGTCACAAAAGAAAATTCCATCACTGAAGGAATATTTATCTCACTTTAAAGTAGAAACATTAGCACAGGTGAAAACGTGTTTAGATTCACTTGATAAATTGGTGGATAAAATTCAGGGCACATTAATTGACAGCCCGCCTGCCTCAATAACCGAAGGTGGAATAATCAGAAAAGGCTTCAGTCCCGAGCTTGATGAACTCCGGGAAATAGCTTTTCACGGGAAGGACTGGATTGCTAAACTTCAGAAAACTGAAAGAGAAAGGACTGGAATTCCATCCTTAAAGGTAAGTTTTAATAGGGTATTCGGTTACTACATAAATATTAGCAATGCGCATAAGGATAAAGTGCCAGCTGATTACATTCGCAAGCAAACGCTTGTTAACTCGGAACGTTACATTACTCCAGAATTAAAAGAATATGAAGACAAAATATTAAATGCAGAAGAGAAAATTTATGATTTAGAGGCAGAACTGTTTGACGAAATTAGAAAAATCGCTGCTGCCGAAGCTTTTACGGTTCAGAATAACGCACGAATGATTGCCCTTTTGGATTGCCTTATTTCATTTGCCGAGTGTGCGGAGGCTTATAAATATATTAAGCCTGAAATTACTGAAAACACCGAGCTGCAGATAGAAGAAGGAAGACACCCGGTTGTAGAAAGGATTTTGCCCCCGGGAGAAAAATTTACGCCGAATGACTGTATTATGAATAACGAATCTGAGCAGATAATTATTTTAACAGGACCAAATATGGCTGGCAAATCGGTTTATATCAGACAGGTCGGATTAATAGTTTTAATGGCTCAGATAGGTTCTTTTGTACCGGCAAAAAACGCAAAGCTTGGAATTGTAGACCGGATTTTTACAAGGGTTGGGGCAAGTGATAACATTACCTCGGGTGAAAGCACATTTCTTGTTGAAATGCAGGAAGCGGCTAATATTTTAAATAATGCTTCATCAAAGAGTCTTGTCCTGCTGGATGAAATCGGAAGAGGGACAAGTACATTCGATGGAATTTCTATTGCGTGGGCGCTCACGGAATATCTTCACGATAATGAAAATGTTTCCGCAAAGACACTATTTGCAACACACTATCATGAATTAAATGAAATGGCAGACCTTTTTCCTAAAATAAAAAATTATAAGGTGGAAGTTCGTGAGTACGATGACAAAGTTATCTTTCTGCACAGAGTTAATCCCGGTAGAGCAGACCACAGCTATGGAATCCAGGTAGCGCAGATGGCTGGCTTACCGCAGTTTGTTACAAAAAGGGCAAAGGAAATTTTAACAAATCTTGAAAGCAAAGAACTTACCCCTTATGAAATAAAAAAAGAAAAACTAAAAAAAATGTCTGCTGCGGCTGAGTTGGAAAATCAAATAAGTCTTTTTGAATTCAAAGATGATGAATTACGCGGTGAGCTAAAAGGGATTGAAATCGAAAAGCTGACTCCGCTTGAGGCGCTTAATAAACTTAGTGATTTAAAAAAGAAAGCAAAAATCAAAGAGGATAGAATTGAATAAACAAAAAACTTTATATCAAACATTTCTTTTAGTTCTGATTACAATTAGTCTGTTTGTCTCCTGTGATGAAAAAACAACTGTTACAGATGAAATGAAAGATTATGTTGAAAATCTTATGAAAGAAAGAGCTGAAAAGGATAGCTCATTTCAATTTGAAACTCATTCTCCATTCAACAGAGATACTACAATTGAATTTGAAAATCTTAAATATTATGAACCAAATCCCGATTTTATTTTTAAGTCAAAACTTTTTTATAACAGTGTACCTGATTCGGTTGTAATTATGGGAACGAAAGGAGAAGCTAGAGCAGTACTTGTATTAGGTTATGTTGAATTAAATTATATTGATAAAACTTACAAAGTAAACGTTTACCGAGGATTTGCTAAAACCGGAGAAGCGTACCACAGCATTTGGTTTACTGATAGAACAACAGGAAAAGATACTTATGGAGTTGGAAGATACCTGGATATGGAATTAAGCGAAGATAAAGATTTTGTTTATGAAATTGATTTTAACAGGGCGTATAATCCTTACTGTGCTTACAGTGCTTTATATACGTGTCCAATTCCAAGAGAAGAAGATTTTATTGATATATCAATAGAAGCTGGAGAAAAGAATTTTCATTAATTTTAATCTACTCTAATAAGTACAACTCTACGATTCATTCTTCTACCTTCTGCACTATTATTGTCTGCAATGGGGAAATCCTCGCCCAAGCCAACAACTTCAAAACTATTTGCTTTTAATCCCTGAGAAATAAAATAGTTAAATACTGCCTGAGCTCTTTGCAAGGACAAAATCTTATTAAATTGCTCATCACCTCTTTCATCAGTATGTCCCTCAATTCTCCACTTTGCATTTGGTCTAAGCTTTATACGGGAAACTACTTTATTCAGCTCATCGTATGACTCAGGTGAAAGAAAAGCTTCCCCATCATTAAATAATGTTGAGGAACTAAATATGTATTCCTGAAATTCGTCCGAACATCCATCCAGTGTAATTGCCTTTCCTAGAGGGGTATTTGGACATTTGTCTAAATAATCAGGGACACCATCTCCATCTGTATCTAATGGGCAACCTTGATTATTCACCTGAACTCCTCTAGGAGTATTCGGGCACCTGTCTGCGAAATCAGGAACTCGGTCGCCATCAGTATCCTTAGGACAGCCAAGGCTATCAACACGCACTCCTCTTGGAGTCTGCGGACATCTATCAAAAAAGTCTGGAATACCATCAAAATCAGAATCCTGTGGACAGCCATTTCTGCTAACTTTAACATTTGGCGGTGTGTTAGGACATCTATCGGCGTAATCCGGAACACCATCTCGATCACTATCTACAGGGCAACCATTCTCATATACCTTCACTCTTGCGGGTGTATTTGCGCATTGATCCAAATAATCCGGAACGCCATCTCTATCAGTATCAATTGGACAGCCGTTTATATCAACTTCTAAACCTTCCGGAGTATTAAGACACATATCATCAGCATCATCAACACCGTCTTTATCATCATCTACTCTTGCATCGATGGTATAGCTGAGACCAAGATAAATTGTTGAAAATAAATCATTTTGAGAGCCTCTTTCAATATCATCTAACCAGTCATGGAAATTAAATGCAAAACCAAGATTAAATTTTACTGAGAAATCATTTGTAACGAAATATCTCAAACCAGCTTCAAAGTTCAGGTTTACAACGTTATTGTTGTACTTATCGTCTATGTTATTTTGTAATTTATTTCCATTTCTATCTTTTGGATCAAAATTCAAATAGGAAAATGCTGCTGAAATTGTTGGTGAAAACTTATTAGAAACTATGTAACCATATGTAATTCCTGTACCAAAAAATTTAATATCAGATTTAAAATCCGGAGGTTGTTTATTGATATCATTTCCACCTATTCCCCCGAAACCTGCAATTCCCTTTAAACCTACAAGGTGATTTGTAAAAGTGTTAAAGAAATATTCAACAGAAGTTCTCCAAACAAAATCTAATTTAGAGTTCGCATAGTCCGTAAAGCCAATTGTACTACCAGTTTCGAGTGATAAGGATACTGATCCCATTAGGGGATGAATTACCTTTTCTTCTTTTGGTTGTCCGTATAACAAAACCAAATTTTGCACAATGAAAAACAGTATCGAGGTTTTGATAAATAGCTTTTTCAATTTGCCATATGGAGTTAACATGATTTTAATTATTATTAAGTGTTTATATAATTATTATTCAAAATAACAAAGTTTTTCTAAGTTACAACAATATTTAGACCAAAATATATTTCGTTTTCTTCCTTGATTAGAATTAAATAATATTCATTTTTATACATTTTTGTTAATAAATTAATGAATTTTAGTATAGAATTAACCAACTTTACAAGAATTTTTTATTGATTTCTCTTCTGAGTAAAATATCCTATGTTTGTTCCCGAATATT
>CBDUAV010000139.1:0-6464 GCA_965365225.1 uncultured Ignavibacteria bacterium
AAAGAATAACTGATGAATTTCTTAAAATATTAAAATCACCAAAACCTTCAATTGGTCTAAAGTTGCATTATGAATCGCGCGTTATGGAAATTGTTTTTCCCGAAATTGCAAAGATGGGCGGCGTTGAACAGAGGGAAGAATATCATCACAAAGATGTTTTTTATCATACAAGCGAAGTTGTTGATAATGTCGCTGCAAATTCTGATGACGTTTGGCTCCGGTTTGCTGCACTTGTGCACGATATTGCAAAACCACAGACTAAGAGATTTGTTGAAGGAACCGGCTGGACTTTTCACGGGCACGATGAAATTGGGGCGCGCATGATGAAATCTATTTTTAAAAGGATGAAACTTCCTTTTGGAAAACTCGAATATATTGAGAAGTTAATCAGGCTTCATTTAAGACCAATTGCATTAGTGAGTAATGATGTTACTGATTCTGCAATTAGAAGGCTGATTGTTACTGCAAATGAAGAGCTTGATGATCTCATTACTCTTTGTCGCGCTGATATAACAAGTAAAAATCCTCAAAAGGTTAGCCGCTATTTAAATAATTACGAAAAAGTAATGAAGAAGGTTTTTGAGGTAAAAGAAAAAGATAAACTGCGGTCATTTCAATCTCCGGTACGTGGAGAAGAAATTATGAAAGTATGTAATTTGGAGCCTTCAAAAAAAGTTGGTGAAATAAAAACTGCAATAGAAGAAGCAATTCTGGATGGAATTATTGGGAATAATTATAAAGAAGCTTATCAATATTTATTAAAAATAAAAGATAAATTATTAGAAAAATAGATTTCTATTTACTTATAATTTAAGCGACACACCCAGTAAATATGTTTTACCACGCAAAGCAGCTTCATCATTTCTGATTCCAAAGAAAAAATCAACTGGAATCTTTTGCTTTGCTTTAGTTAACTCAAAAAACGGTTCTTCATGAATGTTATTATTAATTAAATCCGATGCTTCACCTACACTTGTCGTGTCTGTTTCTTTTTTCTTATCCTTTTTAACCAGAAAAGCATAAGCTAGAATTCCTGCAACCAACAAACCGCCAGCCACATATATAAAAGTGTTATCTGAATTGCCTGAACCATCTGTGGATGTACCGCCTCCGCCTATATCCTCAAATATTTTTAATTGATTTTGAGCAAAACAATTAGATTGAGGAACGGTAAAAGTAAATATGAGAATGATTGAAATAATGTAAAAACCATATTTTAGTATATTTTTCAAATTAATACCTTCAAGTTGTTGTGGCGAATATATAAGAAAATAGTTACGCAATTCAAGGAATGATTTTATCTTTGGACTAAAAATTTAATTTTCATTGATTTTTATAGTTTTCAAAAATGATTTGGGAGCTAACTTTCTGCCGATTATGTAATAATCAAGCCGTTTGTAAAGTTATACATTAATTGTTAATACTAAATAATATTTTTGTGCAGTAATAACAACATTAAATCTAGTTTATTTGTATCATTTCAGCTTTATTATTAAAAATTATGAACTAAAATCAATCTGGAGAAAAGAATGCGCTCATTCCTAACATCAGTAATAGTTATTTTTTTATCAATTCTAGTTTTACCACAAGAGAAGCTATTGCTTGAAAATGCAATCAATATTGCATTGCACAAAAATTCTTCATTATTAACCACAACTAATAACCTTGAGAGTGTTGAATACAATGTGCAGACAGCTTGGGGAAATTTTTTGCCTACACTCGGATTAAATGCCAATTGGGATTGGTCTGAATCTAATATAGAAGGAGTAGGTACAGTTGTTATAAATGGAATTCCTATTCCAAGAGTTGCTACGACAACAATATCACGAAACTACCGCGGTAGTGTTTACTCGAACTGGACTCTATTTGACGGTCTTTCCAACTTTGCAACCTTATCTCAAAGCAAAAACAATCTTGAATCGGCTGAATATTCGCTCGAACGATTAAAGCAAGATATTGTTTTTCAAACAATGACACTTTATTACAATATTGTTTACACAAACCAGTTACTAAATGTTAAAGCAGACAATTTAAAGTGGAATGAAAAAAATCTTGAAACAATAAAAGAGCGTAACAGGCTTGGTGCAGCTACTCTTGCAGATGTTTATCAACAAGAAGTTGCAACAGGTAATGCTGAGCTTGATATTATAAACACTCAAAACCAGCTTGCTACGGCTGAAAAAGATTTACTTTTTTATTTAGGATTAGATGTTTTAGATGAATATCAATTTTCCGATACACTAACTGCAGTGGAATTTGAAATTCTTAACACAGATCTGTTAACTGATTTTCAGGATATGTCGGAACTTGTTGATGCAGCATTAAACCAAAGATTAGATTTTAAAAGTGCGATTTTGAATTTGGAAAGTGCTAATGACGGTGTTACCATAGCGCAATCTGGTCATTGGCCTTATTTATCGGCAAATGGCAGCTACTCTTTATTTACTGATAATCTTTCCAATATCGATCAATCATCAACGCTATCCTTTGGATTGAGTCTGAACTTTCCAATCTTTCTCGGTTGGTCTGTAAGCGATCGAGTTCAGTTTGCGGAAGTTCAAGCTAAGAACACGGAAATTGAACTGAGTGATTTGGAAAGAGATATAAAGCGGCAATTAAAAATTACTTTTTTAGATCTGCAGGCCTCTCAAAAAGGATTATTGGTTAGTGAAAATAATGTAGCAGCAGCAAGAGAAAATCTTAAAATAGAAGAAGAGAAATATTCTTTGGGTTCGGGTAAACTTTTAGATGTTCTAATTGCAAACTCAAGGTATACAACTGCTTTATCTGATTTAATAAATGCACAGTTTTCCTACATTGTTTTTAGCCAGCAGTTGAAATACCAATTAGGGATTTTAGATTATCAACAATATGAAAAATAGTCTTAAAGGAGATTTATTAAATGGCAAATAATAAAAAGAAAAAATCGAAGAAAAAACTAATCATTTTTGGCTCCATCGGCCTATTGGTAATTATTTTAATACTTGTTGCACTGTTAGGTGGGAGTAAAGAGGAAATAATTTTAGTGCAAACCGAAAAAGTTCAAAAACGAAATATAACCCAGACAGTTACCGCTACTGGCACGATTGATCCTGAATTTAAAGTTCTTATTACACCAGAAGTAACAGGTGAAATAATTTCTTTGCCGGTTGAAGAGGGCGATGTTGTAAAAAAAGGAGATCTCTTAATTAAGATTAAAGGTGATCAATACCAGGCTCAAAAAGACAGGTTGGAAGCTAATCTAAAATCTGCTGAAGCAACACTGCAAATGCGCAACGCCGAACTGAATAGAATAAAATCTGAATATGAAAGAGCAAAAGAATTGCATGATAAAGGCTTAGCAAGCGATTCTGAACTAGAACTTGCAGAAAGCAATTACTTAACAACCAAAGCAGGCTACGATGCTGCAGACGCAAATGTACTACAAAGTAAGGCACAATTAAGAGAAGTGCTTGAAACTCTTTACAAAACTACAATCTATTCTCCTATGGACGGTACTATTACTCAACTTAATGTAGAATTGAGCGAAAGAGTTTTGGGCAGTGGTTTTAGCCAGGGAACAAATATTATGACAGTTTCCGATTTAAGTAATATGGAAGCCGTGGTAGAAGTTGATGAAAATGATGTTGTACTTATTTCAGTTGGAGATACGGCAAACGTTTCAGTTGATGCGTTTGGGGACAAAGAATTCAGCGGCATTGTAACGCAAATTGGAAACAGTGCTCAGGCAACAGGTTTTGGAACACAGGAGCAGGTTGTAAATTTTGAAGTAAAAATTAAATTAATTGATCTCGACCCAAGCTTACGACCTGGAATGTCCTGTAATGCAGATATAGAAACAGAAACGGTATTTGATGTGCTTAGTGTTCCCTTGCAAAGTGTAACTGCCAGGACTGATATTCCAGAAAATAATGATACTACTGAATCGAATAATGCTGAAGAAGAAAATAAAAATGGAAATGACAAGCAAAGAAATAAACCAAAAGAAGTTGTGTTCCTTGTTGAAAATGGTAAAGCAAAAATGGTTGTTGTTGAGACCGGTATAAGCGATGATAATTATCTGGAAGTTAAAAGTGGGTTGGAAGGAGAAGAAAATGTTGTTTCCGGAAGCTACAGGGCAATTTCAAGAGAGTTAAACGACGGTTCGATTGTGCGTGTTGAAAAGAAACGTGGGAAAGGCGAAAACGGTCCTGAAGAAATGAATAATTAATTATTGCGGAATAAAAATGAACATAATTACTATAGAACATATTGCTAAAATTTACGAAGTTGGATTCGAACAGGTTCATGCGCTTCGGGATGTTTCACTTAAAATTGATAAAAACGAATATGTTGCCATTATGGGTCCTTCAGGTTCTGGCAAATCCACTTTGATGAATATGCTTGGGTGTCTCGATACCCCAACTACCGGTAAATACGATTTTAAAGGTGTTAGTGTAAGTGAAATGAATGACAACGAGCTTGCAAGAATTCGTAATAAAGAAATTGGATTTGTGTTTCAAACCTTCAATCTTTTACCCAGATCAGATGCATTACACAATGTTGAACTACCTTTAATCTATTCAGGTATTCCATACGCAGAAAGACGAGAGAAAGCAGAAAAAGCGTTAGCTGATGTTGGGCTTGCCGATAGAATGCGGCACAAACCTAATGAGCTTTCAGGCGGACAAAGGCAGAGAGTTGCAGTTGCACGCGCACTTGTTACAAACCCCGCAATTATTTTAGCAGATGAACCAACTGGTAATCTCGACTCAAAAACAGGTGAAGAAATAATGCAGCTTGTTAATGAAATCCATGAAAAGGGTAATACCATAATTCTAGTTACACACGAAGAGTATATAGCTGAGCATGCTGCAAGAATTATCCGTTTAAAAGATGGTTTAGTTGCTAGTGATGAGACAGTTGAAAAACGCTATTTGCCAAATGACAAGATTAGCGGTGTAAATTAATATGTTGTATGATTCAACGGGTGGTTTAAATTTAAAATCAAAATCAACCAGGAATAAAATATGAGATACATATTCTTTGAAATTAAAGAGGGACTGCTTATTGCTTTCAGAGCGCTGAGGTCAAACAAAGTGCGTACTTCTTTAACTATGCTTGGTATTTTTATTGGAATCACTGTCGTTGTTTTAATGTCTACTGCAATTAAAGGAATTGATAATTCATTTCAGCAGGGAATAAGTGCTTTAGGTTCAGACGTTCTGTACATTGATAAATGGGCATGGTTTTCAAATGAAGATTGGTGGCGGCTGAGAAACCGTAAAAATATTGATATGGAAGACTATGAGAAGTTTAAAGAATTAGCCCGTCTTCCAATTGCTGTTGCACCCGTAATTAATTCACAGCAAACAGTTAAATTTCAGGATAGAAGAGTCGAAGGAGTGTTTCTAAATGGCTCAAGTTCCGACTACGTTAAAACCACAAATTTTACTTTCGATCAGGGCAGATTTTATTCTGAAGTTGAAAGTAACGCATCTCGCCAGGTAGCGGTAATTGGTAGTGAGATTGCAAAAAATCTTTTCCCTCGTGGCGATGCTCTTGATAAAACAATTAAAGTGGGTGGAGCAAACTTTAAAATAGTTGGTGTGCTTTCAGAGCAGGGCAGCTTTATACTAGGACCTTGGAATCCTGATAATCAGGTTTTTATTCCTATAGGCTCTATATTTAAAAATTTTGTTGCCGAACACAGAGGAACGGTTACATTAAATGTCAGAGCACCCAATCCTTCTTTAGTAGAAGAAACAAAAGCCGAAGCTGAAGGTGTGATGAGAAAAGTTAGAGGATTAAAGTATGATGAAGAAAATGATTTTTCCATAAACCAGCAGGAGGGATTAATGGATAATTATAATTCCGTTGTTGGTGTAATTCAAATTGCTGGATTGTTTATTACCGGACTTTCACTTTTCGTGGGTGCAATTGGTATTATGAATATTATGTTCGTTTCTGTTCGGGAGCGTACAAAAGAAATTGGAATTAGAAAAGCAATTGGCGCAAGACGCAGGACTATTCTATCACAATTTCTCTTAGAATCTACTGCAATATGCATTTTTGGCGGTATCGCCGGTTTGATTGCAGCTGTGTTGGGAAGTATGATGCTTAATCAATATTTTCCTACTTCAATTCAAGTTGATGCGGTTATTATTGCTATTGGAGTTTCTGCAATAACAGGAATTTTATCTGGTTTTGCCCCTGCTTACACAGCTTCAAAACTAGATCCTGTAGATTCATTGCGGTATGAGTAAATGCGAGTTGATCAATTACTATCAATTTCGTTTCAATCTATACTTAACAATAAGTTAAGGACCACCCTAACTATTCTTGGAGTTGTAGTTGGCATTTTTTCGATAATAGTAATTATGACTATTATTACTATGCTGCAGAATAGTATTGAAGACGGACTTGCAATGCTGAACAAAAACACTTTTCAAATCCAAAAATTTGATGCAATGCAGACAGGACAC
>CBDUAV010000140.1:0-6352 GCA_965365225.1 uncultured Ignavibacteria bacterium
TTTTGAGAAACATGCGGCTCGGCAAAATCAACCCCAAGGTTAAAATCATCAAAACCATTGATAGTAATAACATCTTCTTCAGAGTCTGAGTAATTGATGTTTTGTATCCACTCAAGTGGAACTGCATCCACAAGTGGATTATCACCCTGAGCAAATATACCGGATGTTAAACTTAATACGGCAAAAGCAAGCAACAGGGGAAAAGCAAGGAATTGTCTGTGTAGTGTTCTCTCCACAAAATCTCCTATTTTTAATGAATGAATGATGTATTTATGTAGAAAATTAATAGCGATGTTTGCTTAATAAATTTGGGATAAAATGTAGTGTTTCGAATATCTTATAATCTTGAGCAAATATTTTACCACTATTACTCAATTACAATAATTGGAAAATATATGTGAAATGAAAGAATGATTTTCAAACTGCAATTTATATTGGTAATTTTTTCCCTGAAAATAGGGTATTATTATTAATAATCAAATAGTTGTAAGTTTTTATTGAAAGATTTGTGTTAATAATTTCTCACTTTTTAGTAGACAGTAATGGAAGTATTGAGTAATTTAATGAGGCATTCATTTAATATCATTTGGAGGTTGAAATGAAATTAAGTGTTAAATCCTTTGCTCTTACTTGTGGCACGCTTTTCGGACTTAGTTTTATGATAGCCACCTGGTGGCTTATAGCTAGAGGAACCCCTGGAGATATTATGATCAAATTTAGTAATTTCTTTTTCGGGTATAGCTTTAGTTACATTGGTGGAATAATTGGACTTCTTTGGGGATTTGTCTACGGATTTATATTTGGTGGTGTTTTTAGCTGGGTTTACAACAAATTTGTTGGTACAAAAAATCCCTAGTAGAAATCTTTTACTATTTTATCTTTTAAGAAAAACCTATTCTACTTAACACCGAAAAGTTTTTTAAATTCATTGGGATTATCTAGTTCCTGAATTCTTTTACTTTCTTCTTCATTAGAAGTTGAAGAGTTGAATTGCTTTAATAATTCTTCTGATGAAATAATTGTGCAGCTGCATTTGCGAGCAAATTCTTTTAAGTTGGAATCTGATGTAATAACAACTAAATTTTTAGGATTTTTACTCCTTTCAATTTCTTTCTTAATCATTTCATCTGCAGTTAAATTTTCCGAGTAAATAATCTTACCCTTTGCAATTTTTATTTGCCCTTTTGGATGTCCATCAAAATGAAGTGAGACTTTGGCATTTCTTTTAACAAAATATCTTTCAACTATTAATGCGAATTTTTCGCGACTAGATTGTTTAGCTTTTGATTGTAACTTCTTCAAGAAAGAACTTTTGCCTATTACATTATTTCCATCAATTAAATAGTGGAGCATAAAAATTTTTAATGGTTGTTTTATCTTGTGTCAAAGAATTGATCTTGCTTAGTTAATTTAAGGTCTTGCAGCTGTGGCGCTTTAACTCTTATTTCAAACCTGAACCCTGTATAAGTTCCAATCGGATTCCATGTAAAATTCATTATCCAGCAATGAAGATCTCTTGAAACTCTAACCTGCGGCGCAACAAATTCATCTCTATCAAAATCGTAACTGCCTGTTATATCAAACTTCCAGTTTTTTGTAAGACTAAAACTTATGCTTCCGCTAAGGTTGGAAAAAATTTGTTCGTCTTCGGGAATTTGCCTGTTCATATTAAAATTATAAGTAAGCGAAAGCTGCCACGGTATTGTAAAATCGGGTTCAGATTGAGTATAAATTCCCTGGTAAACATTTCTGTTTTGCTCATCGATCAAACCAAATTCATCGACAGGCTGCTTTTCATCATCGGCAGATGCAAACTTTTCTCCTGATAGACGGGTTGTTATAGAAAAATTTAAATTTGTCAATCTTAGTAAACCTTTTCCCTCATCAATTAAAAATTTATTTATTCTCGAAATTCCCGGAGCATAATCATATAGTGTAAAACGTGATGAACCTGAGAGATCAAAAAAATCATTTACCTGCGTTCTATAAGAAAGGTTTAAATCAGAAAAATTTAGTGAATCAGCTGCAAAATTATAGCCTATTCCAAGCGTTACGTTTAGAAGTTGAATTTTATTTGCTTTTGAAGTTGTATCTGTCGGATCGGCAAGTGTTTTAAGTTCGAAATTATTTCCAATAGAAAAATTTAGGTTCTGCTGTTCGCCGGAGGTTGCACCCCCGTATACTTCCCTCTCGTACTTGTTGTATTTAACTTCGCGTCCATCTAAAGTAGTGTACTTATCAAAATAGCCCCATTTAGGATCTGAAAAATCAGGTCGGTAACTGTAAGATATATTTGGGGTTACGGTGTGCCGCATTGCTTCAATACCAAGCGAGTTAATGTTGAACATTCCGTAAAATTTTGTTGAAGTACTGATTCCAAGATCAAATGTTCTTACAAAGCTTATTTTTTTTACATCATTAGTAATTAAAGAATCAGTACCAGTAGAGCCTGAAACAACAAATTTTTCAACCTGCTTGTTGTACCATTTTGAAGTGTACCTTACTCTTGGTGAAAAAGAAAAATATCCAATTTTGGGTGACATATCTGCATTTATATTGTGCTGAATTCCAGCTCTTATATCAAGATTGCCATCCACTTTATTTCTTCTATTTTGAAATTGACCATTATACGAATAACCAAAAAGTTCATACCAGTTTCTGTCCTGTTCACTTACCGAACTTCTAAATGGATAGCTCTGTGCTTTTCTGAACAAAAAATTCGGAAGTGTTTCGTAAATATCGTTTGTTTGAATTACCTGTCTTCTGTTGTAATTTATCGAAGCACTGTTTCCTGATTCTTCCCACGTTTTTGAAAGTGTGGCATTGGAAATAATTTCATTTCTCAATATGTCATTAAAGTTAACTGTTCCTGTCTGAAGAAAATTCTGTGAAGCAAATTCAAGATTTACATCCAGTTTAAGTGTGGGCGTAAAGGATTGATTATGAAACCATTTTAATCGCCACTCTATCTCTTCACTGAAATTGGGATCTGTGCTTTCACCTTGGGTGAAATCTCTATACGAACCATCAATGTTACCGCTGTAGTTGTACCGGTTTGCATACCTGAAACGTGAATATAAACCATAACTTCCTCTAGTGTAATAATCCATTGTTGCGTTAATATCCATATAATCACTAATTGCCCAGAAGTAACCAAACCTGCTAAAGTAAGTTCCATATCTGGCATCACTTCCAAAAACTGGAGGAATGATTCCCGATCTTCTACCCGATTGAAGAGGGATAATTATAAATGGAATTGGTATTGGAATTGGAACATCGCCAAAGTTCAACCAGATCCATTCTGCCGCAAGCTGTTCTTCCTGTATTACTTTCATTTTTGGAGAATAAAAATGATAGTGCGGACATTCATCATCGCATGTCGTATAAACTCCATCTTTAATAAAGTATGTGTCCCTGCTAACTTTTTTTATTTTTTCACCGTGATAAAATGCACCCTCAATTTCCGTATCTGCTGCTGATAAAGAACCCTGCCCTGTTTTAAAGTTGTACTTCATTTTAGTGCCTTCGTAAACTTCGCCTGCTTCAGATAAGACAGGTGTGCCAATTAGTTCAGCGGATGCTGAATCTTTTGGGATTCCTATTGCTTCTAAATCATATTTTTCAAAATCTATAAAAATATTTGCAGCATTAATTTCCGTTTTTTTGTAAGTGATTTTTCCCTCACCGTAAAGAGCCATCTTTCTGTCTTTGACAAAAAAGATAAGTGAATCCGATGCATTAGCATAGACAATTGTATCCACATCGGATTTACTAGCAGGTTTTTCGGTTAAAACTGTATCAGGATCTATTGTGAAGGTCGTATCATTTAGAATGGTTGTTAGTGTATCGTTCTGCTGGGCAAAAGCATTAATATTTATTGTGATGGCCAAGATTGCAGATAGAACGATTTTCATATATTAAAGATAAAAAGATGGATTGATTAAGTGTAATCCATTTTTAAAGACGGAGCGGAGATTTTATTTGTTACGATGAATAAAAATTACGTATGATGAAAAACCAATGCAGATGCACCTTTAATGCCTGCATCATTTTTAAGTTTTGCGGGCAAGACTTTAACACGCGATCTTATTGGAGCCATCACTCTAGCACGTAAGGTTTTTTCAATCGATTCAAAAAGTGGTTTGCCGAATCCTGCAATACCGCCGCCGATTATAAATACACTTATATCCAAAACATTTGTCAAAGAAGTAAATGCAGAACCAAGATGCAGACCGAGTTCTTCAATAACAGACTGCCCGAATCTATCACCCATTTCAGCAGCGGTTTGTATGTTGCGCGGAGAGACTTTGCCTAAATCATTATCTATCAACCTCCACAATTTTGATTGAGGATGTTTTTTTAACTGGTTGCGAACTCTCTCTCTTAAATATTGATTTCCTGCATAAGCTTCTATGCAGCCATAAGAGCCGCAGTTACATTTTGGTCCTTTGTAATTAATTGAAATGTGTCCTATTTCTCCAGCTGCTCCAAAATCACCGTGATATATTTTTCTGTTCATTACAATTCCTCCGCCAACTCCGGTGCCGAGTGTAATCATTATAAATGATTTATATTTTTTTCCGCTTCCAAAAGTCAGCTCACCAATTGCTGCAGCGTTTGCATCGTTATCTACATAGACTTCCTTTTCAAATTCGTGGTAGATCAATCTTCCAACATTTACTTTTTCCCAGCCCTGAAGGTTTGGAGGATTTTCAACAATTCCTTTTCCTGGAGTTACAACCCCCGGGCAGCCAATTCCTATCCCTTCAATTTTATATTTTGATTTTTTTGTGAGTTCCCGAATTCCAATTTTAATATTTTCAATTACATGCTTAGGACCTTTATCAGCTTCAGTACGTAGTTTTGTTTTTTGATAAATTCTACCTGAATCGGAAACGATGCCAAATTTTATGCTCGTTCCGCCGAGGTCAACTCCTACTGCGTATTTGGATATTTTGTTCATATTATCTATCAAAATTAGCTTGTCGAAGTGTGAGTATTTTAGAGAAAGTTATCTTCGATGAGCTCAGACTGACATTTTTAATTATATAAATTAATTAGTGAAGGACTGATCAACAATTTTTAGTTCACCGGGATATTTAATATCTCCCAACGGCGAAGAAACAGTTGGTGTAGCAAATAAAGTTAATCTTGAAGCTGAACCTTCCTGCCCACCGAGTGCAAGTGCAAGATTAACTAAATTTTCTAGCCCTTGATTTCCAAAAAATTCCAGCAAATCAATATTCAAATCCAGAGGAATGTTTGTTATTTCTCCTGTTCCCGGAACAGAAACAGGACTACCTATATTACCAGAAATTGTTTCTGTTTGATCAATATTTAATTTCCAGGGAAATGATTTAAGTGTTGCGTCCGTTTTAGCATAGCCGCCGGTACCATCGTTTGGATTTTTAGCTTCTACATTTAAAGTAAATGATGCAGGAAGTTTTCCTGTCGTAATAGCTTGTGTCAGGTTTATTAATTCTAGAGGATTAAAATCCTGAAAACTTTTTTTGTTGGATAAATTAATTCCACTGATTGTAAAATTGTTTACTTCACCCAATTTAAATTTTAATCGCGAAAGATTAACGATTGTTTCATAAACGCTGCAGCTTGTTAACAGGAATACCATTGATAAAATTGATATTAGTAATCTCATTTTATATCCCTTTTTGTGATTTTTTTATTTTTTCTAATATAATTTCCGCAACCTTTAATGCTCTTAAACCATCCATTCCTGAGACTACAGGTTTTGTTTTATTCAAAACAGAATCAACAAACAACTGAAGCTCATACTGCAATGCATTAAGTTCTTTTTGTGCTGGTTGTTCGTAAACAAGTTTTTTCTTTTTCTCTCCAATTCCAATTTCTCCAAAAGAAAATAATTTTGGATCAACATCGGCATCGGTTGGAAGGAGTCTATATGCTTCGGCAATCCCTGTTACAAAATCCAAAGCCACATAACTGTCACGTTGAAAAATTCTCATCTTTCTCATTTTCTTTTGTGAAATTCTGCTTGCTGTTACATTTGCAACTGCACCGTTTTCAAACTGCAATCGTGCATTTGCTATGTCCAAGTGGTCGGAAACAACTGCAACACCATTTGCCTGCACGTCAATAACATCACTTTTAACAAAACTTAGAATTATATCAATATCGTGTATCATTAAATCTAAAACTACAGCTACATCTGTTCCGCGCGGATTGAATTCTGCCAGCCGGTGAGCAATGCGGTCTCTCTTTGTGGCAGAAAGCGTATTGCCCTGGAACAGAGCTGTCAGATATTCGGTGCGGGCAAACAGACGAACTTCATCGAGGAACTGCTCGAAGGCCCTATCTCCCCTCTCGACAAGGC
>CBDUAV010000141.1:0-6297 GCA_965365225.1 uncultured Ignavibacteria bacterium
TCAGTGGCAAAATCTTCGCCTCTGTCTTTTGCTAATCTTGTTTTTACATTTCCCTTTTGCGGATATTTTGCAAAAATTATAACCGCACAATCAGCACTCATTAATTATCTTTATATATTTGAACAAAAATCGTCTTTAAAATTATTATGCTTGCCATTATCGATCCTTTAATAGTTCCGGTTACTTTAGATTTACCAATTCGTTTGCGGTAGCTAACAGGCACTTCTAAAATTCTATATTTTTTCTTTGCAGCTTTAATCTGCATTTCAACTGTCCAGCCAAACCATTTGTCTTTCATTTTAAGATCAAGCAGCTTATTAAACTTAATGGCACGAAACGGACCGAGATCAGTGAATTTAGTTTTCCAAAAGAACTTTATTAAAAATCCTGCAATTAAACTTCCGATTCTTGATTGAATGGGCAAAGCACCCTTTTCTCTAATGCCCATCACTCTGCTGCCGAGAACAAAATCGTAGTCATAATTTATGATCGGATTAACAAGCAATTTCAATTCCCGTGGGTAATCGCTGTAATCTCCATCTAAAAAAACTACAATATCAAATTTTTTATTTTTTAGATAATCAATTCCGGTTAAACAAGCAGCACCATAACCCAAAACAGTCTCGTGTAAAACAGTTGCACCCGCATCTGCAGCAACTCTAATTGTATCATCTGATGAGCAATTATTCACGACAACAACTTCTTCAACATCTGTCGGAATATCATTAATCACTTTGCCGATTGATTGCTCTTCATTATGTGCAGGAATTATAACAGCAATTTTCATAATTTTTTTGACAGTTGACTTACAGGTTAATAGTACACATTTTTAACTAAAATTTAGTATGCCAGGCATTATAAGAACTGTATAAACATTTTACTTTAGACAAACGTTTCAAGTAATAATTACGCTTTATTATTTATAATCAGTTAAGATTATCAGAGTATTTTACGTGATATAAATAATTTTTCGTGCACTTAAGGTAAAAATAAATCCCCTACAAAGATAAAAAACAAGGCTCATAATAACCGGCGGACACAATTACGCAATAGAAAGTGTTCTTAAGCTTTTTAGTAATTCTTTCATCGGTAAAACTAGTAATAAATAATAGTCCTCTTTCAAAATAGTTTTTATAGATTGAATAAAGCCTAAAATAGTTGGTATGATAATTGTTTTTGGAAGAAATGCAATTAATTGTGCTGGTTGAGTCGAGATTTTCCTGCTAAAATCAGTACCACGTTTTTGTTTGATTAGCCCAAACAAATATTCCTATATTTGTCAACTAATTTATAAATAAGAAATTAAGAAGAGGACATAGATGTTAGCAACAAAAAATTCTCTCGATAGAACGGGGAATAAACTTATTGATACTCCCGATCTAATTAAAAATGGATTAGAAGAGGAGCTTGATAGTTACACGCGCTCGGCCGTAAGTAATATTCGGTTCAATGTAGTGATTAAACCTGCCATTATTTCATTTGTGGCATTAATAGTTTCTTTCTTTCTGGATGTTTCAACTGTGCCTTTGTTAGGTGATATAACTTTTGATCTTGCAAGAAGTCTTTTCCCGGGTTGGCAAGAACCTGTAAATGCATTCGAACCATTTAGTTTTTGGTGGCTACCGATATTTGCATATGCACTTTTTGTTTTTATCTCATTCCTTGCATATAACAAACTAAAAATTGAGATAATCAGAACACCAGCATCTGAAACTATAGATAGAGTAATTGAATCTGCTACAAGTGTAATAGATAGCATAGCAACTGCACTTCCATTAATTGGTGCAGCTATTCTTCTTATTAGTATTACACTTGGAGAGGAGATCTTTTTAGGCTTATCAGTTCCATTTGAAATTAAAGCACTAATTGTTCTTGCAATTGGTAAGCTTTTTATTCCTGTTCTAGATCAGCTTGGAGTTGAATTTCAGAATGTTGTAAACCATGTGAGAGACATTCGCGATAAATATTTTTCTCGTATTCAAATTGAAAGTTCCAAGAGCTTGCTTAAGCAGTTGAACCAAAGCGGCTTGGGTGCTTCTGCTCAAATGTCTAGTACCGATGTTGAAAAGTACAGGTCATTAGTTGAAGAATCAGCAAAACTTAGCGATGTTGTTAGAAAAAATTATGCTGCTGTTGGCGAGATGATGGAAAAAATTAATTCGATGCAGCAAATTAGCTCGGACAAAATTCAGCAATTGAGCACACTTGCTAATTCAGTGGCACAGGCCTCAAACTCTCTTACCGATGAAAGAACGCTGACAGGACTAAAACACTTAGAAGCAATTGTTAAAAAGTAGGATTTGAAAAGATGATTAAACGTGAAAGAGACAGCAAATTTGTTATATACCAGGTTCTGTACATTTTCGTAATTACAGTGCTTGCGCTCAAAGGGGCAGATCTTGATTTAAGAAGAGTAGCTCTCGAGGACGAGACAGTTGACGTAAGTGTTAAAGATTCATTGGCGGCTATTCTTGATTCCCTATATGCACTTGGAATTGACTTTTCAATTAAGATAGATCCGAAAGTGTTAGATGAAAACTTAGAAATGAAAGAACAATTGGCGCTGTTAAATAAAAAACTGGAAAAAGTTAAAGATTATGTTCCTCCACCTAAAGACAAACCAAAAGATGAACCTAAGGAGGAACAAACAAAACTTCAGCTACCAATTTCTTTAAAGCAAACTTTTATTCAGCATACATGGAATACTGCACGTAACAGCGGTACAGTTCCAACGTACATATATGATCCTCGTGACCGATCGAAACCAATTACTGAAATACCACCCGGACAGGAAAAACAGTTTGATTTGACAGACCAAACAGAAGTAATTGTCGCATTTGGTTCGCAAGAGGAAAAGATTAAAGTTGGTCCTAATAAACCGCCTGAAATAAATATCGAACGAGTTACAACAAAAATGAATGCATCAGATATTTATGTTCGTGAGCTGCAGCGGATCACTGCATTTACGGTTACAATTGTAGATGCCAGACCCAATCAGCTAAAAGTTAGTTACTCGGGTCCCATTTCTGTTTCAGGTCCGCAAAAGGATGCAAACGGAAATGCAGTTTATAACGTCTCGCTCAGAATTGCTGCTACTGAAAACCAGTTTGACGACTGGGTTGATAAAAATGAGCAGCTACGAGAAGCAGACGGAAGGTATAAAGCAAACTTCTTCTTTACAGTTGTTGATGAAAGAACAAAAGACAGGGTACAGGTAGGAGATTCATTCTTCTTTACGGAGTTTTCTAAATAAATTTCAGGTACCTAAGTCATGAAAAAAATATTTCTATTAATCTTTCTGTTCTTTGTAATTGCATCCCCAGTTTTTATTTCAATTTATGCTCAGGATGAAGATGAAATAATTAACTATTTCCAGATGGAACCATTAGATGACAGCTTGTTTATTCATATTCAAGAAGTTTTATTTATTGATCCACCTGATCCTAAAGCAGAAATAATTGCAGATCTTCGGGACCCCAACAATCAAACAATTTCAATTAAAGGTGTTCTTTACCCGTTTCTTGCAGTTCCACCTGAATTGAGAGCACGGGTTATCACGTATCCTTTTAAAATCAACCTTGAAGAAGATATTCACTATGGTAGTGTATTTACAAGGGTGATTGAAAAAATTAAAATCAAAAAAGTTTTAGATCCACCTACTAAGCAGCAGATCGGATCAACATTGTGGTACATCAATCCTTTCTTACAGTTGTTTGGCGGTGAAAGATTTGGTATTCCAATTAAAAAAGATATAGGACTTTCCTTTGGAATTTTAACACGATACGAAGGACCACTAAACACAAACTTTCTTGAAGCTAACTTTCATATTCTAGGAGTTTACGGCGGCGCATTCTCAAACGTAGATGCAATCATCACTTCCTTTAAAGATAATAATCATAATAATTTAATTTTTACCAACGGATTTCAGATGGGTTATGTATTCCCGTTTGGTAACTTTTTTGAAGTAAGTTTTTTAAGTGTCATTGATGATTTTTCTGCAAACCAAAGAGAGCAATACCTAAGAGATGGACGAGGAACTGTAGTATACAATCCTGATGGTTCGGTTAAATACCAGGCTTGGTTGGTTGAAGGTTCTTTTTTCAACTGGGAATTCAGATACCCTGTTAAGTTGCTCGGCGCAACAAAAGGAAGATTCTATGTTGCACAGTATTTAGAAGAATGGCATCTTGGATTTGACTTTAGGGAAATGTCTCTTGCCGGAAGCACTTTCGATTTTCAGTTCGATGCTATGCCAAGCAGTAAAATGCGGCAGCCGCAATACGTAATCACTGCTACAATACAAAAAATTGCTGAGTCCTGGGCATTTAGTGCTTTCTCAATCGGTCCATCAATAATTTTAAGTAGATTATCAGATGGTAGTTTTGGTGTTTATAAAATTTTCGCAAATATGAGATTTAAGATTGGTTCATCGTTGTAGATTGTATTTATCATATTAAGTTTTTAATAAAACCCCGGAATACTTTATCCGGGGTTTTTATATTTTAAATGAAAGTCAATATTTATTTTATTCTATTATCATTTAATAAATAATTATAAATGAAACAACAGCTCATTCTCTGGATTAGTTCCATTATCCTTACGTTTCTAATTGGATACACAAAAAATGTGACTGATGCAAATTATCCTGTTACAGGAACATTTGGAATTGAAGGACAAAAAGTATCTTATAAATTAGACAAGGTTCATTATGGTATTGAGCCGTATAAATTAATTGTTTTAACAGAACTAAATGGACTAAAGGGAAAATGTATTTGGAAATCAAATGGAAAAAGTATGATTAATCCTTTAACAAAAGATGCAATAAACTATTCTGCAGAAATCACCTCTCAAACACCACGCAGTAAAGTTGATTACAAGATTATTCTTTCTTACAAAGATAAAGTTTATGAAATTCCAAAAGACTCAAATGTCAAATTGACTTTTTATGGTAAAATACCGGCTAGTGTAAATTTTTTACATTTCATTTTACTTTACGGTGGAATTTTATTTGCAATTAGAGCAATATTAGAAATTTTTAATGATAAAAAATTACTAAAAAAATATTCTGTTATTACAACTTCAATTTTTATTCTTTTAACAACTATTATTAATCCGCTCCGCAACAGTTACAAGCTTGGTGCAATTAACAATTACATTCCAAGTATAACTGAAATAATAGAACCATTGCTGGTAATTTTATTGTTAATTTGGATTACAGGTTCTGTAATGATTTTTTATAAACGATTTGTGGTAGTAACGGCGGTAATACTTTTTTTATCAACATTAATTATCTACTTTAATCTTCCACTCGCCTAAATTTATTCCGAATTTAAGGTTGAGATCACCACAGAATGAATTGATGAAGATGTGGCGATAATGCTGTTCCCTATTATAGGATCATTGCCCTGATAATCAGTTATTGTTCCACCGGCACCCCTTATGATCGGAATAAGTGCAAGCGAATCCCATTGAGACATAATAGGATCAATCATTATATCTGCATATCCGGTTGCAAGCAGATAGTAGCCGTAACAGTCTCCCCAATTTCGGTACAGTTTTATTTTTTTAATCAGATTATTAAATTTTTCAATGTTTTGATACTTCTCTATGTTCAAATGGTCTGTAGTTAACAGCACAGCATCTGATAAATTATTACATTCACGCATTATGGTAACAGTGTCATTAATTTTCGTTTCTTGATTATCCCCTATTAAAAAATCATTTAAGATAGGATGATTATAAACACCGATAATTGGTTTACTATTTTTCAACAATGCAATTAAGGTTCCAAAACTGTAAGTGCCACAAATAAAACTTTTTGTACCGTCAATCGGATCCAGCACCCAAACATATTCAGCTTTCTCATTTACGCTTCCAAATTCTTCACCTATTATTCCGTGTTCTGGATATTTCCTGGAAATTAATTCCCTCATTATCTCTTCAGCTTTTTTATCAGCAACTGTAACAGGAGAAGAATCAGCTTTAGATTCTACATTTATATTCGTTCTGAAATATTGCTTAATTACGTCCGCACTTTGAATAGCAAGCTCATGGGAAAACTCTTTGAATTCACTTAATTCAATCATAAAAAACCTCAAAAAACATAATAGAAGATTAGCACTAATTTAGAGAAAAAACCTTTGCTGGTTTAGCAAGTATCCATATATTTGTAGCCCAAATAATGAATTATTCGAAAGAAAAATTTATCGGAGAGTTGGCAGAGTGGTTGAATGCGGCGGTCTTGAAAACCGTTAAGGATGCAAGTCCTTCCGGGGTTCGAATCCCTGACTCTCCGCA
>CBDUAV010000142.1:0-6084 GCA_965365225.1 uncultured Ignavibacteria bacterium
TGTTGCCTATGGCAAACATATTAGCCACATCACTTGCAGTAATAGTAATCTGCGCAAATGCCGTACAGCTTATTACTGCAAAAAACAAAAGAATTTTTTTCATTTTCTTTTTCTCCTAAGGTAGTTATTGAATAAAGAATTAAAAATCATAGTTAAGAATTTCAATTTTGTGAGCTATTAAATTTTTATAAACTCAACTCTTCTGTTGTTAGCTTTTCCTTCTGAGCTTGAATTTTCGCTTACGGGTTTACTTTCTCCCCATCCTTTTGATTCCAGACGTGAGGCATCAATTCCTAATTGAACCAGGATAGATTTTACTGCGGCAGCCCGTTCTTCGGATAAATTTTGATTAAAAGATTCCTCACCGTCACTATCCGTATGTCCCTCAATACTGAATTTCAGATCAGAGTGTTCTTTCATCATTTTTACAATTTCATTTATTGCCCCCATAGATTCGCCTGTTATATTGGATTTGTTAACCTCGAACAAAATGCCGCGAGTAACAAATTTGCCTTCTTCTACTATTCTGTCGTATAACTTTTTACCCCCCTCATTTACCCTAATATTTTTTATAGAACTCATTTTTATATATCTATCATCAAAATGTCCACCGATTGAAAACATCTTAGGTTTAAAACCCAAATTTGGAATGTTTAATAATCGCTCTTCATTCATATAAAGCTTAAGTGACCTTTTATTGAAGGAAATAGATATGTGTTTCCATTTTGGCTGCCAGTTCTTTTTCTCCTCAGTAAAGGATTTGGTCTTGCCTCCAAACTTTCCCATCTTCACTTCATTCCATTTAATATCTACGGTTGGTATACTTTTACCATCTATTTTTGCAGAATTATGAGTCCCCTCAAAAAATCTAACTTTATAAATATCCGATCTATAAGAACCGTCCTCCTCAAAAAACACATCAAACTCGATCGTAAAAACTTCGGGCAGGAAATCCTTTTTATCCATTAAGGGTAGTATTACAGAATTGTTGTGTGTCAAGTGAATAACATTTTCCCCACTAAGGGAAGCCACTTCGGCACTGCCGCTCAGCAAATCCCATCTCGAAGGGAATTCACCACTTTCTTCTCCGGATAGGTCATCTTCAAAAATTATTTTTTCACCAGCAACAAAATCATACTTAGACCACATTTTAAGTTCTTCATTGTTTTCCCCATCTCCTGCATTTATATTAATTTTTGTTTCAGTGTCAGTAGTTGAAGTAGTTTTTGTTTCAGAATTTTTTGTGCTCGTGTTTTCATTTTCATCTTCCACCTTACTGCCATTTTTAATAGTCTCGGCGGTTTCATAAATAGCATCATCAGTGGCGTTGTTTAATTCTTTGTTTACTTTATTCTTTACCTTTTTTTCTATATCCAGATCAAACTGTGCAAAGGTAGTTGGCGAAAAAAAGTTAATCGCTGCAACAAAAATGATGAATAGAAAAGCAATTTTTACAAATTTCATATTTGTATCCTGATTTTGTTTTTAATTATTTTTTTTAAAAAAATGAGAGAAAATGCCATCCTCAAGTAAACAATGGCAATTCTATTAAAATCTATTTCATCAAAATCATTTTAATTGTATCATTGAAATTACCTGCTGATATCCGCGCAATGTAGAAACCACTTGTTAAATCGTAACCGGTAAAATCAGCTCGGTAAACGCCTGCCGATTGATTTTCATTTACAAGCGTAGCAACTTCATTTCCTAAAACATCATAGACTTTTAATTCCACAAATGATTCTTCAGGTATACTGTATTCTATATTTGTAGCGGGATTGAAAGGATTTGGATAGTTCTGTGAGAGTTCAAATTCATTTGGGACGAGACCATTCTTGATTGGCTCAACACTACTTGCACTACCAAACGAAAGATCATCTACAACTACTTCGCCACTACTGCTTTGATTTATACCTACTATTATTTGAACTGTACACCAATCAGGGATGCCTGGTTTGGTATAGTTTATTGGTGCTGAAAATTGCGTCCAATCGGTTGTACCGTTTTGTGTAGAGAAAGTACCGGCGCCAATTAATGCCCCTTGAATTCCGCCTATCCACATTGAGACTAAGACATCAAAGAAATCTCCAGTTTGTGGAGTGAACTCGAACCACCCGTTTAAAGCTTCATAACGCTGGGTTACTGGAAATCCTGTTCCATCTGAACCGGCTGATAGAATTGGCGGAAAGGGAAAACCACCGATTTCTAATACTCTGAGTGCGGCACTAAACATTCCGCTGTGAGAATTCAAACTTGCAAATACTGTTGTAGGTCCGGTTGGTGGATTGTTTGCGAACCATCCTTCGGGTGAGTTGTTGTTCGTGCCAGGCCAACTCTCAAATCCAGGATTTGGAATTTCTTGTGCGTTTAACGCTGCTAAAAAAAGCAATACGATTGATAATGTAATAAAACGCATTCTCATAGATACCTCCTAAGTTTTATTAATGCTTTAGATTGCTTTTTATTGAAATCTTGGTGAAAATTCAGTGTGGTTTTCAGGATGTCTGAAAGAAAAATTTTCCAACTGATTAGCCTCCTCACTTAGAAATCTCACGAGCACCTATAGACCCATAAATATAGGATGAAGTTAACAAACCAATTCATATTTGGCAAGTATTAATAAATATTTATTGTTTGCTATTGTGAAGTGTTTTGGATGTGAATATGATTAACTATTTTTTAATTGTCCAAATAATATCGGCAAGTGCATGTTGGTCTTTTTCAAACTTGAATTTTAGTAGATAATGAGGATTGAATCCCTCCATATATTTATCTATTCTTTCTTTCAACCAGGAGATTTCTGATTTAAGCTTCCAATGCTCGCCATCGGAGGAATGCAACACAATAAATAGTCTGTTCTTCAAATGCTTCCTTTGCTGTTGAGATTGATTTTTGTAAAGCCATTTAATTAACTCATTGGTTTGCTTAATGGCTTCATCAATTTCGTATGGAAAGTTTTTTGGGAAAACAGAAGTTTTATGATCAAATGTAACACCATCAATATTAAAATCTACAAGTCTGTTTTTGGAATCTAGTGCGGGTTTTACATTTGGGAGTGAACAGAAAATTTTTTCTACTGCCTGTGCAGACCAGAAGTTGTACCACCTGTTTAGTGCGTAGTTGGAAATGTTCTGATGTTCTTTATCCTTTTTGAATCTCTTATTAATCTCCCTTATAACTTCATCAAATTCTGAAACTTTATAGATAAAGTTTGTAAGTTTATCGAAGTAATCGTTCTGTTTTCTACCCCATTTGTAAGGATAAGTTAATCGTTTTTTAAGTTCTGTTTCTATTTGAAAAAGATTTATGTCCTTCAAAATAAACATCTAATCAATTTTTCTGAATACCATTCTTTCAGCTTCACCCTCAAGTAATATCAACCGCAGCTTTTCAATTTTATAGTTGTCTATACTTTGAATTGATGAAAGAAAACTTTGCTCGAGATTACCGGGACAAGCCATTTCAGTTGCAATAATTTCTGAAAACGTAATTTTATTATCATCAATATTTACTTTTCCATTAAAACTATTACAACCGGTATTACCGTATACTCTTTTATCTTCAACGTAGATTTCAATGTTCGGCAAATTTTTTATGTTTTTATCCAGCACAATCTTTTCACCTTTAATAGATTCTAAAGCCCAAATATCATTTAAATGCATGACATCAATTTTTTCCGTCTGTTTTGTTGTGCAGCTCAAAAGTAAAACTAAAAGTAGAAGATAGAAAAATTGACTTTCTCGCATAATTAATCCTCACTTCTGAAATAAAAAAATGTATTCATGTTTAAATATGTAAAAACCTCCAGCCAGAGCTCTGTAACGCCATAAATCCTTTTGGTTTCTTTTCGCTGTTGTCTGATCGAAGTTTTTTACTATTGTAGATTTTAATTTGTAACCTTTGTGCAACATTTCTTGCATAACATAAAAACCCAAAGGAATCCATTCACCGGATGAATATTTATCTCCAATCACAACAGCACAATATCTTCCGTTTTCTAAAATTGGATATGTTTTTTCAGCAACTTTGCCAAACATCTTTAAAAAATCATTTACAGATTCTGCATTTGATAAATCTTTCTTTTTATTACTGAACTTAATTATATCCCAATAAGGCGGATGCAGAATAATAAATTGAACAGAACTAATTCCAAGTTTTTTTAATTGTACTTTATAATTGATCGTACTGCTGTCATCATTAATTATTCTGATTTTTACCTTGTATGGATTTTTTTCTTTTCTCACATGCGATTTAGCATTATCCACAACTTGATTGTTTAATTCAATTCCCAAACCGTTTCTACCTAATCGTTTGCACTCAATTAGAGTTGTTCCGCTGCCAACAAAAGGATCTAAGACCCAATCGCTTTTTTTGGTATATCTTCTTAAAAACTGATTTGGAATTTGGGGAACGAAGTTTCCCCAGTAATCTGCCTTGTGTGCACCCGACTGATCTCGTTTACCAATTATCCATAGACTATCGGTTAATAAATCATTGTACTCTTTCCATCTATTTAAATTAAGTTCATTAATCTTCCCGGTTTTTTCCACGGAGAGACTTCTAATTAATCTATTAATGTAATACTTAGTTCTTTCCAAAGTTTTAGTCGCGGATATTTGTTTCAACTCACCAACCAGATATTCTTTACTGATTGATTGCTCGGTACCATCTACTTTATATCGCAATGTCTTTTCTGCTGTAACAGAGTAACTTGCTAGCAAGCTTTCAATTTCTTCTTTTACCTTCTCGAGATTGTAGTTTGATTCTAATTTTTCAAGAAATGCTAGTAATTCCATAGTAATACTTAAAGTTCGGATTCAATTTTTTTATTTACAATTTTTGCTATTGTTCTGCCAATACTGATAGAAGCTGTTGCGGCTGGCGAAGGTGCATTTAAAACATGGACCATTCTGTTTGCTTCTACAATTCTAAAATCATCGACTAATTTACCGGTTGGTTCCAATGCCTGTGCGCGAACACCTGCTCCTCCGGGCTCAATATCATTTTCTTCAATTTCTGGAACAAGTTTTTGCAACGCTTTCACAAATGCTTTTTTATTAAATGACCTGTAAAATTCACCAAAGCCCATTTTATAATATTTTGCCGCCATTTTCCAAAAGCCATCAAAAGTTAGCATTTGAAAAACATCATTAAATGAGAAGTCTTTTTTTTTATAACCCTCTCTTTTTAATGCAAGCACAGCATTTGGTCCCGCTTCAATTCCACCATGAATCATTCTTGTAAAGTGAACTCCTAAAAACGGAAATCTGGGATCGGGAACAGGATAAACTAAGTTTTTTATCAGATGTTCCTTTTTTTCTTTCAGGACATAATATTCACCACGGAAGGGAATAATTTGTAAGCCTGGATTTACGCCACACAATTTTGCAATTCTATCACAATAAAGTCCCCCACAATTAACAATGAATTTACATTTAATATCTCCATCAGAAGTATCTAGAATAAAATCATCATTTATTTTTTTAAAAAATTGAAACTTACAGTTTGTTTTTATTTCGCCCCCGGCTTCTGTATAAAGTTTTGCAAAAGTTTTTGTAACCTGAATGAAATCAACAATACCTGTTTGCGGAACAAACAATCCCGCAATTCCAGCAACATTTGGTTCGTACTCTTGTAATTCATCTTTGGAAAGTTTTTTAATTCCCGACAATCCGTTTGCAATTCCTCTTTCAAATACATCATCGAGTCCTGGTAATTGATTTTTTTCAGTTGCGACTACAATCTTACCACAATTATCAAATTTAATGTTATGCTCACGGCAAAAGTTGTAAAGCAATTCACGACCTTCAGTGCAATTTTTTGCCTTTAGTGAGCCAGGCTTATAGTACAATCCTGAATGAATTACACCGCTGTTATTTCCAGTTTGGTGAGAAGCGAGCTCCTTCTCCGATTCAATTATTAATATTTTTTGTGAAGAGTTTTTTTGTAATGACAGAGCAGTGGATGTCCCGATTATCCCACCACCGATTACTACTATATCGTATAAATTTGATGTCATTTAAGCATTATAAGTGATTGAAAGCACAATACCTTGAACTTTATAAATATATGTTATAACATATA
>CBDUAV010000143.1:0-6041 GCA_965365225.1 uncultured Ignavibacteria bacterium
TTTACAGAACTTGTGCAGAGCATTTTTTTTCGGAGGTCTTAAAGCTTAATAATAAAATTTTTACTCCTATTATATTTTGTTACGCGAAAACCGAAGTTGAAATGGTCTCGGGCTGGGCAGGTAAAGAATTTATGGTTAAACCCCAGATTCACGGAGAATTAGGCGATAGAATGTCCGCATCATTTAGAGAAATATTTAGTAAAGACTTTTTAAAAGCAGTAATCATCGGGACAGACGTGCCTGATATTAATTCCAATTTAATTAATGCGGCAGCAGCAAAATTAGACGAACACGATATTGTTATAGGTCCCTCATCCGATGGCGGGTACTATTTGCTTGGAATGACACGACTGTTACCTGAAATTTTTAAAGATATTGAATGGAGCACATCTCTCGTGCTGCAAAAAACTTTAGATAAAATTAGATCATTAAACCTGACAGTAGAATTACTGGATGAGCTGATTGATATTGATACTGAACAAGATCTAAACAACTGGATGAATAGCGGTATTGATTTAAATAATCCTGTTTATAAATTTGTGTTGAACTATGATAAGTAGGTGAAATAACATAATTGTATATTTTTTGTAATGCGATTCACATTTGGCAGCAGTTTTTACTTTAACTTAGTAGTTAAAATATATTAAAATAAATTCATCAGTAATATTTAACTTTGCAACTGCAATAGTTAAATAAGATTAAACCAATTAAGAAAAAATGAGTAAAAAACAAAAAAAATCGAAAGAAAGACAATTTGGAAAGCAAAACAAGCAAACTGGTAAAAGCCTGAAGGAAGAAAAAAAGCATTTAATTGATCCAAAGCATAAAAGCACTATATGGACGGTTATAATAGTAATCGCCTTGATAATATTTTTTATAATTAACAACACACGAGAAACACCTGTGGAAGGACCATATCCTCCGAACTATAAAACTGAAAATACTGAAGTAAATAACAATCCATCCAATTAATTAATTCACGGTGAAATTTTGAAGAAACTCTTTGCAATAATATTGCTTATTCTAGTTATTTATAGTTCAGGTGAAGGAGCTTTTATAATTTTTAAAAACGGTGATAAAGCTCCCGAATTTGCGCTAAGCACATTGGATGGCAAAGTAATTAGACTTTCGGATTACGTTGGCAAAATTGTTATAGTTGATTTTTGGGCAACGTGGTGCGGCCCATGTCGCATGGCTATTCCCGAGTTAGTTGAACTTCAAAATGAATATAAAAATGACCTGGTTATCATCGGAATTTCTTTAGACCAGCCGAATACTCAGCAGAATTTAAAAACTTTTATTGAAAGCTACGGTATTAATTATCCAATTGTTTTAGGAAATATAGAAGTGGTTGAAGCGTACGGAAACATACGCGGAATTCCGACATCATTTATCGTAAATCAAGATGGAGAAATTGTGAATAAATTTACAGGATATGTGCCCAAGTCTTATTATACAAGCGATATTGATCAGCTTCTAAACTCATCTGAATAAATTATTAACTTAACAATTAATAATTTTACAATATTTTAATATTAATAATCTGAATTTGATTAATATTAATTCTAACTTACTTCAGTTAAAATTTTAATTTATTAAATCTTCTACCATTTACAGACTAGAAAATTTTGGGGATAAATGAATAACAACGGAAATTCAAAACCTAAACTGCTTATCACAGAAGATGATGTTGAAAATCAGAAGCTTCTGCAATTAGTATTAAGAAATAACTTTGAAATTGATATATGCGATTCCGAGCAGTGCTTTAACAACCGGCTGAGTGAAAAAAATTATGATGCAGTTTTAATGGATGTTACTTTAAAAGGAGATAGAAATGGTGTTGATATTATAAAGGATATGAGAAAGAAATCTCAGTTCAAAAATCTTCCGGTAGTTTGTTTATCGGCTAATGTTTTTGGGGAGGATAGAATTAAGGCCAGAGAAGCCGGTATTGATATTTATCTTACTAAACCCGTTGATAATAAACTGCTTATTAATACGCTAAATAAGCTTATTGATCACTAATCCTGATTAGATTCCATCTCTTAAAAATCTTGGTTCTTCCAGCGTTAGTATAAGTGAGATTCTATGGGAATCCGGCAGTCTGTCAAGTTCTGATTGACTGAAACGTGCAAATGAATAGTCAATATTTAGTTTTGGAAGCTTAATCCCCGCACCAACTGTAAACTGTTTAACATCACTGTAACCGCCTCTTATGTAGACCAAATCCTGAATGTTCCATTCCAATCCTGCATGCATGTCAAAACTAACGGGACCCACATTAAACTGCGATGCAAACTGCCTGTTTTCAAAGCGAACATCAAAATCTACTGCAGGCATAATATAACCACCGAGTATTCCAGTTAATTTGTAAGCGCTGCCAATTTTTAAAGTAGGTGAGATTAATTCATTTCTACCTGTATTCCATGCAACAAGTGTAGTTGTAGCATCCTGCAGGTTTGCACCAACAGAAAGATTTTCAATTGGAATCCAGAACGCGCCGATATCAAAACCGATTCCCGTTGCACCGAACTCTGCAATATCTCTTCTGATAACTTTTATGTTTGCACCCCAGTAAAAATCTTTCCACTGTCTTTTTGCAAATGTTAAGTAGAATGCCCAATCCTGGTTGCTGAATTCAGTAATTCTTGAGTAATCTAATCGTGCATAAATATTATTAATGTCGTTTATTAGTGCACCCGTTTGTCCATCAATTAGTGCGTTACGCGTATCCGGTATTCCATCCACTGCCAATCTCATCACACTTAATCCAAATGTCATATCTTCCTGAAAGGGTATTGCGACAGCACCGTAATCGTAATTAACAAGATTGCCAAACTGCTCCGAGTGCATAAGTGCGAGCTGTGGATAATTTACATTTGCTAATCCTGCAGGATTGTAATAGCCAGAAGTTACATCGTTTGCTATACCGGTAAATGCACCGCCCATTCCAAGCGGTCTTCCGCCAACGCCTATTGCCATAAACTCGCCAGCATATTTAGCAAAAACAGTTTGTGCATTAATAGAACCAAAGGAAAGGAGAAAAGCTGCCAACAGAAGGATTAGTTTTTTGAGCATAAGAACTCCACAATGCATTAATCGTTTAAAAGTGTGCAAAAAGATGCTTATTGGAAACTATAAAGTCAAGTCTATTTTTATGCGATGAAAAGTAATTTTTTTTACTTGATTCCTTGTTTTAAGTGTTCTTTAGACTATTTACATCCATGTAAAAACACTTCTTGGATTAATTCTTTTCATTTAGACATAAATTCGTTCTGGAAGCACAGAGAATTGAAGCTATATTGAAGACAAAAAAGATTCCCACGTGTCTTCAAGGAAAGCTTTGGCAGGAATCTCTTTGTAGATGGATTAAGAATAAAATCTTAAGAATTAATTTTCGAACCTAATTCCTCCAGCCGATCCTGAATATTTGTTCTTAAGAATTCCTTAAATTCTTCATTTGCAGTGGTGTCAGCCGGGAGTTTTTCATAAGCAATTTTATAATACTTAATTGCTTTATCGTTCTCATTCCTGTTCATAAAACACTCGGCAAGGCTATCGTAACAGTTTGCGACATCGGGATATAATTCAACATTTAATTGTAATATTGCCAGCGCTTCATCGAAACGCTGCAGATTCATCAAATAATAACCTAAAATATTTAAATCCGTAGCATCATCAATATTGTATTCATCTTTTAAGGATTCGAAGTTCTCTGTAAAATATTCGACACCTTTTTCATCGATTAAAAGAGTAAAATTAATTCTCTGTATTTGAACTGCTGCCAAATTATTTTCCGGATGAATTTCTAACAGCCTGCTGTAATATTCTCGTGAAACCGGTAGATCATTTTCAAAACCATTGTATATTATTCCTAAAGCAACAAGTGCTTCCGCCTTAAAAAGCTTACCATGTTCAGCAACATCGTGTAAATATTTTAAACCAAGTGTACGGTCGCCGGACATTCCGCCTATCCATGCCAAAGTTTTTGCAAATCCTGTTATTGCAACTGCAGGGTAGTAATTTATAACACCCAGTTCAAAATATGCATCGTAAAATTCCGGATCTTCTTCAATTACTTCTTCAAGATAATTTTCGCAGGAACTTCCAGCCCAGTATGCAGACCACCACTCCTGCAGCATTCCGTGTGCACGTGCAAGATAACCGTAAGCACATCCCGTATAAAATTTTGTTTCAGTTGTTTGCTCCATTTGTTCTGCTTTTTTAATCGCCATCCGCGAGTAGTAATGAACAACATTAATTGTAGAGTCGCGTGTCATTCCCGTGTCGGTAAAATAACGAGACAGGTAAAACATATAAGCTTTCATAAAATAGTATTTAGGATGATCAGGATTCAATCGTATCTGCTGTTCGATAAGTGTTTTGGCTTGAAGCCACTGACCGGAGAATATAAGATCGTTTATTTCATCATCTTTTTGTGTTATTCCCTTAGATTGGGCAAGGACTGCAGTGCTGCAAAGTACGAATAGAATTAAAATCAATTTTTTCATTACTCTCTCCACCAGTTAATTAATGATTGTAATTTGAAGAAAAATATATAAATAGATTGGTTGAGAGCGCTTTTATTTAATTGAAAGGATTTTTGGGAATACGAATGGTTAATTTAGTGTGATGAAACACACACTCAATTTAGGGATAAGTTTAAGGAACTTTGAAATGATGCAGGTTCTGATAATTGCGCCCCATAGCAATTTGTAACTCTCCTTCTATTAAATTAAATACAACGGACCATCGCGTGGATGAGACCGAAACATTTTGAAGAAGATTTGTAGCTTCATTCACAGAGACCACTCCGTTTTTATTGTATAATGTTTCGTATGCAGTTGTATATCTCCAGCAATGAGCATTATGCGGATTATTTAAGCCGGTGATTACAAAATTTGTTGTAACCTGCCAGGGTTCAGGATTGTGCATTATTTCCATGTTACCATTTACAAATTCAATAATAGCAGAATGTCCGGATGCATCAGCAATTAGGTAGTGAATCGGAGGATCCTCCATCTGGATATTGTATTGCTGAATTAAAGTAATAGCTTGCTGTGTTGAACCGGCGTAGTCTAAAACGAGACGAATGAGTTGTAACTCACCAATAGTAATTTTGGATACATCGTAAGGTGATTCTGCGTAGGGAACAGCGTTCATTCCTATGGCAACGCCTTTTTCATTCATCCCATCAAAAGGGAAATAGGGTAATATGCGAATTGTATTTTGATTTTCAGGTGATGCTGGCGATTTACCATGATCATAATTAAAAAAACTCAGATCGACTGTAGAGATAGATGAATATCCATTGGAAGGATTAGTGAATAAAATGAAGTATGAAGAGGACTCATTCCAATCGTAATTCCTGCCTAGTAAAAGACTACACTCACCGAAAGCTGAAAAACAAGTGCAGGAAAAATCTCTATTACCTGTTTTGTTGGGGACATAACTTGGAATAATTCCTGTTTGTAAGTATTCATCAAATTTGTAATCAACTGAGTAGTTTAAAGTGAATAAAGGATAATTATCCACCTGTGTTGCAGTTCCATAAGAAGTTTCATAAGTCTGTTGCCCGGCGGAGATGAGATCCGTTTCTTCATTGCAGCTTATGGAAGCAAAATAAATAAAAGTTAAAGCGAGTATTAAAAACAAATGTGTTCTTTGCATTTCTCAAGTTCCTTTAAGTTATACTTCCGATTCAAAAAAGTAAAACTAATTAAGATTGCTTGCAAAGTAATTAATACAGCTAGTTTTGTAAAAACTAAATTAGTGCCAAAATGATAAGTGGAAAATTTTAATGTTGGGCTGCTGTGTTATTACTTGAATCTGAAAGAAATAGAATTTGCTAAATCCTGAAGAGCTTGCTCATACTTTTTTACAAAGCCGGCTTTAAAACCAAGCTTATGTGTATCTGTTACTTGCACAGCGATATGTGTTTGATTACTTTCTATTTCTGAAAATTTTATAACTGCTTTTTTAGGCAGAGTTGATCCTGGAAAAAAAGCTCGCATAGTAATTTAGATTTTAAGTGCGAACCG
>CBDUAV010000144.1:0-6032 GCA_965365225.1 uncultured Ignavibacteria bacterium
CTAAATAATTTTCCTGTAACAGTATCAGTATCAGCTTTCTCCTTTTCTTTGTCCCAATCGAATTTCGGGCGATGTATCCATCTGGTATCTCCGATCTTCTCAGGAGATTTTTCAAAATCATAATCGTTAAGAATTCCAACTCCATCACCTATGTAAATAAGAGGGATGCCGCCGATTGTTAATATAACTCCATGCAATAGATGAATTCTTCTTATTGCAAGTTCAATTTGAGTTTTGTCATTTTCAGCTATTGCTTTTTCCAATCCGGCAAGCGATGCGGTTGTACCTGAAACCCTTCCTTCCTTAGTTTTGGGATCTTCCTGAAATGGTAAACCTTTCGCAAAGCTGCCACTGTATCTGCCTGTATAAAACTCGGAGAGAAAAATTCTGTGTGATTTTGGATTTATTCCGATTTCTTCAGCATCATCGTTTGAGAATGTCCACCCGATATCATCGTGGCTGCGTATATAATTAACCCACATGCAGTTTTGCGGAATAGTAAATCTTTTTCCCAAAGCGTGACGCAGGAGTGTAGTTTTCTTTGTCGCAAGCGATTCCCAAAGAAGCGCCATCATCTGTGGATTGTAAGAAAGCTGGCATTCGTTTTCGCTAATGTATTTATTTACTTCATCTGGATGAACAATAGCTTCTGATTTGAAGAGGAGCGAAGGGGCGGCAATATTCACTATAGTATTAAATGCCTGAATAATTAAATGTGCCTCGGGAAGATTTTCACAGTTTGTTCCAATTTTTTTCCAGATAAATGCAACTGCATCGAGCCTTAAAATTTCAACACCCTGGTTTGCAAGAAACAACATTTCAGAAGCCATGCTGTTAAACACAGCAGGATTTTCGTAATTCAAATCCCATTGATAATTGTGGAATGTAGTCCAAACCCATTTTTTAATTCTGCTTCTGTAAGTAAAGCAGCCGGGATGATCATCCTGAAAAACGGGGGTGATAGTTTTTTCATATTCATCAGGAATTTTTCTATCAGGATACATCCTGTAATAATTCTGATAGTCTTCATCTCCTGCATTTGCAAGTTTTGCCCATTCGTGCTCATCCGAAGTATGATTAAAAATAAAATCCAATACCAAACTGATACCTTGGTTTCGCATTTCATTAGCAAGCTCCTTCAAATCTTCCATTGTCCCTAATTCTGGATCAACTTCTCTATAACTGCTGACTGCGTATCCACCATCGTTATCACCTTTGGGGGATTCAAAGATTGGCATTAAGTGGAGATAGGTAACGCCGAGTTCTTTTAAATAAGGAATTTTTTCTCTCAATCCTTTTAAGTTTTCAGCAAAAAGATCAACATAACACACCGCACCAAGCATTCTGTTTGATTGATACCATTGCGGATCATTTTCACGAATTGCATCAAGTGCTTTTAATTCTGCCGGACGCTCAATCCAGGCTTTTGTTGCTGTATTAAGTATTTCCGAAAGGTGAAAAAAGAAATCGTATTCCTTACCATATAGTCGATGGAGCAATTCAAATAATCGAGGAATGTGCTTATTGAGCCTTTCTATAAAACCCTGCCATTCACCCTCTTCTACTTTATGCGAAAATCGCTCAGTTAGAAGTGGAAGCAGTCTTTGCAAGGAAGATGCTGCTTGTTTTTGGAGCCAGTAATTATCCTGCATTTTTACAAATAAGAATAAAAATTTATCTGAATTTAATTAGAAAATAACAATAAGAGCTTTAAGTCTGATAGTATATTGTGGTTTGTCAGATTCCGGATCGAATCCCGATAAAATCGGGATCGTCCGGAATGACAGTGGAATTGGTTATTTAATTATTTTCTTTTCCTTTAAAACACTTTGAATTGTGTTCTGTCCAATTTCCTGCAGATCATATTTAACTCGTGTGAACGGTTTGTTAATTTTTATGTATCTGCTAAGGTCAATCGGAGTTCCAATCACAACCGAATCACACTTAGTTTTATTAATTGTTGTTTCAAGATCTTTCATTTGTTCCGCACCGTAACCCATTGCAGGAAGAAGAATTCCTATATCAGGATATTTTGTAAACGTATCCGTAATTGATTTTACAGTGTACGGTCTTGGATCAACAATTTCTTTTGCACCGAGTTTCTGCGCTGCAATTGTTCCAGCACCGTATTGCATTTCGCCGTGTGTAAGTGTCGGACCGTCTTCTACAACCAAAACTCTTTTACCTTTAATAACTGACGGTTTATCAACTGTAATCGGTGAAGCAGCTTCAATTATTGTTGCATCGGGATTGAGAAGTTTTGTGTTCTCAATAACTTCCAATATATCATCAGCATTTGCAGAATCGATTTTATTTATTATTGCAGCATCTGCCATTCTTAAAGAAGTGTTTCCTGGATAATAGTAAAGTTCGTGTCCGGGTCTGTGCGGATCAACAACTGTAAAGGTTACATCAGCTTTGTAGAATGAGAAATCGTTATTGCCGCCATCCCAGAGAATCACATCTGCTTCTTTTTCCGCTTCGCGAAGGATTGCTTCATAATCCACCCCTGCATAAATCACTCCGCCCCGTGCTATGTGTGGTTCATATTCTTCAATTTCTTCAATTGTGCAATCGTGTTTTTTTAGATCCTCATAAGTTGCAAAACGCTGAACTTTTTGTTTAACAAGATTTCCATATGGCATAGGATGGCGAATTGCAACCACTTTCTTTCCAGCAGCCGTTAAAACTTCAACTACTTTTCTGGAAGTTTGTGATTTGCCTGATCCGGTTCGGACTGCAATAACGGCAACAACTGGTTTTTTACTTTTAATCTGTGTTTCTTCTGCACCCAGAAGTCTAAATGAAACTCCTGCAGCATTAACCTGAGAGGCTTTATCCATCACGTACTCAAAAGGAACATCGGAATAGGAAAAGACCACTTCGTGAACATCAAATTTCTTGATTAATTTTAATAGATCTTTCTCTTCGTAAATTTTTATTCCCTTTGGATAAAGATTTCCAGCAAGTTGCTTAGGATAAACTCTTCCATCTATATTTGGAATTTGTGTCGCTGTAAAAGCAACAACGTTGTAAGATCGGTTTTTTCGATAAAAGACATTAAAATTATGAAAGTCGCGTCCTGCCGCACCCATAATCAGAACATTTTTGCGAGCCATAAAAATTCTCCTTGGGTTTTTTAATTGAATAAATTCTTTAAAATCATTTACAAATTTAAGGTTTTTAGGTGAAAAATCCCTCTTTTATTAGCAATAGTAGTCGTTAATAAACAAAAGTACTAAGGAGTTAGAATAGGGGTGTTAAAGGCCCGATTTCAAAATAAAAATTTCGAGCAACCAGTATCAAGTACTCAGCATCACACCTCATCTCTCAGTTACAATTACATCAATTCCCATCATCTGTAAGTCCTTAAAGAATCTTTTCGGTTCAACAACATTAGCCTGAAAATGCAAACCGGAATTTCGAACCAAGCCATCAAGATATTGAAATAAACAAGCTACGACTGGCACTGCAGTTAATAAATAACCATCTGAGTGTGATACTTCCATCTGAAATTTTACATTTTTATTATTCTTTTTACCGAAGGCTTTCAGCTTAAGGGAACAAATGTATGGCGGCTTGCTGAATTTTTTTAATCCGAACTCAAACAACTTCACGGCAGGTTTGCTAAAAAGTGATTCAGAAATTTTCAAGCTTATTAATACAAATGGAATAGAAATATAATTCACAAACCAATTGAATCCACCTACAAAAAATCCAGTTTCGTTTAGTGAGGGAATTTCCTTTGGTAGAAATTTCATTTCTTCAAGCATCATTGGAGCTGCATAATGTTTACCTACAGATTTTCCAAAATCAAATTTTTTGCATTCACTCCATTTAAGTTTTTTCCATTGACCACTTAAATACGCTTCCGGTTTATAGTTGTTAAATTCATCTATCATTTCCTTACCCGTGGACGGGGAGAAATGGTATTTACCCCAATCAATATTTAAATAGCTATATACATTTGCAATTTGAAGCTCATCGAAATTTTCAGCTGAAAATCGCACCATCGCTGCAGGTAGTCCGGGATGAAATCCACCGTCTGTAATGAAGCATAATCCTTTTGAATTGATTTCATCTTCCCTCGATTTTAAGTAGTCTAACTTTATTGGAGATGAAAGTTGAAGATCGAAATAGTCTACTTTTTCATTAATTGCAGCATCAATTACATTCCGGCTGTAATCTAATGTACTGGAGGCTACAATTATGAGATTTAAATCCTTTAATGAATTTGACAGACTTTTTGTATTTGAGGCATCAACTTTTGCTGAAGAAACCCGATTGGTATTAAATTGCAGATTTAGTCTATTTGCTGTTGCTTCAGCTTTTGACAGGTTTCTTCCTGCAAGTGTGATGTTTTCTTTCGTGTGTTGAATAATCAATTCCGCAATCAATATTCCTGCATTTCCGTATCCGCCAAGAATTAAAATATTCATATCTATTTTACTTAAACTATGGTTTTACAATTTACTTTTTACTAATTGATATTTAATATGATTTGGTTTATCACTTATTTTTTGGCACAATTGTTTCGCTAACATATGCGGAAAAGCAGAACAAAATTCAATATTTTAACAGTTGAAATCTAATTAAATTTTATAATCAGAGGGAAAGATGAAAAAAGTATTTTCAATAATCTCCATTCTATTTTTTATAAACGTAATTACTCCTGCACAGGATTTAGATTTTTTTGAGAGATATTTTAACGATCAGACTATGCGAATTGATTATTACCACATAGGCGATGCAATTGAAGAGTATATTACACTGGATCAAATTTATTCATACGGAATATGGGCTGGAAGCAGAATACACTTAATTGATAAAATGGATCTTGGCAGGTATGCCGTTAAAATCTACGATGCAGAATCTAATCTGCTTATTTATTCAAAGGGATTCGACAGCTATTTTGGGGAATACAAAACCAGTGATAAAGGATTAGACGGTATTCAGAGAACATTTCATGAAACTGCTTTAATTCCCTATCCTAAAAATAAAGTCATTTTTTCTTTTGAAAAACGAGATAACCTTCAGGAACTTTTTGAAATTTACAGAATAGAAATTGATCCTAACGATGTTATGATTATTCGTGATGAAATAAAAAATAAACAAGTTAAAGTATACGACTCAGAATTAAACGGTGATCCGCACAGCAGAGTTGACGTTGTTGTTATTGGTGAAGGTTACACGATTGATGAGAAATCAAAATTCGAAAATGATTTAAGATACTTTTCAAAAGTATTTTTTAATCAATCCCCATACAGATTGTATGCCGGAAATTTTAATCTGTATGGTATTTACAAACCTTCGGAAGACAGCGGTATTGACGAACCGCGTGCTGATTTGTTTAAAAATACTGTTCTCGGATGTACTTTCAACACAATGGGCTCAGAAAGATATATTCTTACAGAAAATAATAAAGAGCTCCGCGATCTCGCAGCACACGCTCCCTACGATGCAATTTATATAATGATTAACCATCCGCGATATGGCGGTGGTGGCATTTACAATCTTTACTGCACTTTTACTACGGGAAATCAATTTAAAGACTATTTGTTTTTGCATGAGTTCGGTCATTCGTTCGCTGGTTTAGCCGATGAATACTACACATCAGACGTTCAGTACAATGATTTTTATCCCTTGGGAATTGAACCATTGGAACCTAACATAACTTCATTAATAAATCCCACAGATGTAAAATGGAAAGAATTTCTTTCTTCTGGAATTGATATACCAACTCGCTGGGAAAAAGTTGCGTATGATTCGATGGATCTTAAATGGCAAGCAGAGCGAAGACAGTTAAACAATAAAATTGCAGAACTTAAAAGAAGAAAAGCTTCAATTGATGTTATTCGAGCTGCAGAAAATGAATATGCGGAAAAGGATAAAGAACATTCACGAAAAGTTGATGAATATCTGCGGAATAGCAGGTACTTTGGCAACATTGGTGTGTTCGAGGGTGCAGGTTATGTTGCAAACGGAATGTACAGACCAATGCTGGATTGTATTATGTTTTCAAAAGGTGATAA
>CBDUAV010000145.1:0-5812 GCA_965365225.1 uncultured Ignavibacteria bacterium
AGTGAACAGTGAAATTATTTATTTTCAGATTTTTTATTGTTTCATTAATTGTTTCTCTGTCCATAAATCTCCTATATCGCATAAAACACAATTACTAAAGCAGTTGATACAAATATTGCCGTAACCCAGTACCACGTTTTAGTTATTTTACTGTTTTTATACTTGGCAACAACAGCTTCATAAATTACCATAAAGAACGGTGGTATGGCAGTCGGCAAGTAACCAATAGGTCTTGGCAGAACATACTTAGAGAAGTAAGCTATTACGAGTATGCTAATACCAGTTGCAATTGAAATTTGGATATGAGGTGATTTTAATAATTCTTTGAGTTTTTTCATAACATACTATTTTTTGTTCAATCCTTTAGCAATATCTTCTGCTTCCGCTTCTGTAAAGATGCCATTAATAATTGCTCGACCGCCAGAGATAGTGTCCCTGATAGTTGGCGCAGATAACAGCTTTCCATTTAATACCATCGCGCATCGTTTACCAACATTTTGTGCTGTCAACTCTTCAAATTTCTTTGTCCCCTCTGATGTTAAAATTAATTCTACAGCTGGTCGCCCTTGCTGATTCACAACCCCAGCAGATTCTACATCGTGCTGGTTAACAAGAACCTTATTATGAAGATAAAAAGTTTCACCGGTTGGTTCGAATATCATTTCTGTTAAATCTGCAGCAGGTTCATCTTCTGCTATGCGGAATTCCAGTGCAACCTTTTCATTTTCAGTACAGCCGAACAATATTGACAGGAAGATTATGGCAGCTATTAAATGTTTTAACATTTCTAACTCCTTTCACTTCATTTTCTTACAATAATAATTAATGGATGTGTTTGCTAACTTAATTCAATTTTTAAAAAGCTTCAACCTGCCTTTCGGCAGACAGGTTAACAATTGGCAAGTAATAAACGAACAGCAAGAAAAAAAATTGGCAGACTATTATCTTTAATTATGATGAATTGTATAAAATTTTTATAGTTTCGTGATAGATTCGTTATAAGTGAAATTTAGTTTATTGGCGGCATTTTATTTTTTAATTCCTAAACAAAATAAGGAGGAATCAAATGAGAAAACTATTTGCTCTCTTAATTATACTGCTGCCGTTAATGCTGTTAATTTCTTCTTGCAGCGAATCAACAGCCCCGCTTGAGAGTTTAAACCCTGATGATAAGCAGCTCGAGAAGGGTGGCTTGTATCATGGCAGTGCAGGGAATATTGTGGTTGCAAACCGTTCATCAGGAAGTATATCTGTAATAGATACAAAAACCGATGAAGTAACAGGTACCTATCAGCTACCGACCGGACCTAATAATCCGGAACCAATGTATGTTGTTTTTGTGAAAAGAGGACAACGTGTATTTGTGGGTGATAGGGCAAATAACCAGGTTGTGGTTTTTCGGGCTTCGGATTTCAGCGTTGAAACTACTATCCCTGTCGGGCAGGGAGTATTTCATATGTGGGCAGATAAACTTGGTAAACAGCTTTGGGTAAACAATGATATCGATAATACAACCTCAGTTATTGATTTACATTCTCTTCAGGTTATTGCAACAGTTCAAACGCCGGCTGACCTGGTAAGTATGGGCGGCAAACCTCACGACGTGTTTTTAGGACCTTTTGGCAAACTTGCTTATGTATCAGTTGTAGGAGTTTCAGGAGCATCGGATTATGTAGTTCAGTTCAATACCAGAACCTTTCAGGAAACAGGACGAGCTGCAGTAGGTAAAGATCCTCATTTATCAATCCCGTTGATAAGTCGCTTTCTGTATGTTCCATGCCAAAATTCTGATGCAGTGTATGTGCTCAATCGTTTTAATATGAATGTGGTTGAGACAATACCTGTGACGGGCGCACATGGCGCAATAATGACAACCAACGGTAAATACTTCTATACTACAAACTTGCCTGGTGGGGGTACGAATGGACTATATGCAATTAAAACCAGAACCAATCAGGTGATTGGCTCAACAAATACACCTTATCCGGTGCCACACAATGTTGCAGTAAATAACTCATCAAGAAAATTATATCTGACTCATTCCGGAGGAACTTCTGATAAAGTAACGGTATATAAAATATCAAACCATAATCCTGTTCCGGTCTACTTGAAAGAAATTATTGTGGAGTTAAATCCATTCGGACTTGCATTCGCACGATAAGATATAGCAACACTAAAGCAGAAAATAATTTAATGAAACTAGAAAGCCAGGAATGATATACTGTCATCCCTGGCTTTTCAGTTGGATTAAGATTTAACAAGCCGATTATGTTCTCACTTTTCTTTCAGCATCCGCAAATAAACAGCTATTTGCCCTCGGTGGTGTATTTCGTGATCAAGATTACCTCTTAGAATAATCCATTCAATGCTTACTTCGCTGTTAAATCTGTCATCATAAATTTTACTTTTCATCTTTGCATTGTCAAGCGAATTAATAAACATAATCTTTCTTTCTAAACTTTTCTCGAGCTCGCGTATCATGGAGTTGAACTGCTCTTTGCTGCAGTTATCTATGCTTCCTTTCTTCGGTAAAATTGATTTAGTGGCTGGTTCATTTATTTTATTGATTGTCCAATCATCTAATTCTATTATATGTTCTACAATTTCCGCAAAGCTTAATGCATTTTCGCTAATGCGCCAGTTTTCATAACCTTCCGGAACGGTTTTAATTCTTTTGAGGGTAGATTCTCTTACTGATTTACAAAAATCTATTAACAGTCCATTATTCATAAAAAGTTATTATTCCTTTTCTTTCCTTAAAAACTCCTGTGCTTCTCCATACGAAAAAGTATCTTCACTAAAGGATTCGTATACCCCTAAGTTTTTCAACTCTTCAATTATATTTACAAACTTTTTCAAAGCTGATCTGAAAATGAATGGTCCGAAGGTAACGCGGTTAATACCAATATCCTGCATAGTTTTTAGGGGAACAGTTCTGTGAGAACCCAAAATATTTATTGGGGAGCTTATTTCTTTTCGCAAAGTTTTAATTGTTTCTAAATCCAGCACACCAATTGGATAAACACAATCAGCCCCGGCTTTACAATAAGCATCTGCTCTTTTTATTACTTCTGCAATTAATTCTTTGTTTGGTTTATTTGTACCCGATAAGAAACAATCAATTCTTGTATTAATAAACAGGTGTAATCCTTTTTCTTCTGAAACCTCTCTCACGATTGCAATTCTCTCACTTTGTTCCTCAGCTTTTCTTATCAATCCTTCTTTGCCAACACTATCTTCAATGTTAATACCCGAAACCCCAGTATCAATAATCCTGTTTATAGAATCTCTTAATTCTTTAAGATCAGAAGCATAACCTGATTCAATATCGGCAGTAACCGGTATATTAACGCTATCAACAATTCGTTTAATAATAAAGAGATGTGTAGAGAGTTTAATTTTCTCACCGTCACCGTAGCCTAAAGAAGATGAAATTGCAGCGCTGGCTGTAGCTACGGCTGAAAATCCCTTTGTTTCTAAAATTCTTGCCCCTATTGGATTCCAAATGTTTGGCAGCACAAGAAGTTTTTCCTGTTTATGTAGCGCTAAAAATTGTTTTGCTTTCCTTTGCTGGGTGGTTCTACTCATAATTATTAATTTTTAATACAGTCAATAGTAACAAATGGAATAGTTAGTTGTAATTCGCCCTTTTCTTTTGCTATTTCATTTAACCTGATTTCTGTTTGCTCAAATATTTTTTCACGGTCATCATCATTTACCACTTTCTTCCATTCGCTCAGGAACCAGTATTTTATTAAATAATGATTGAACATAGTTATGCCATCGATAAAATTTATTGAGAAACTATCGTGTTGAACCGCAGCAATTTGGAAGTTGGAATCTATTAATAGAGCCTTAACTTTATCCAGTGGTTTGCGTTTTGAGTAGATGTGCTCTTTCATTTTCTTAACTTCACTATGCATACCGTTTGCTTTTAATATCTCTTCAAACACATCGTAAAATTCAATCATAGTTTCTTCCAAATTCATTGTTAAAACAAACTGAGCGCCGGGTTTACTAACTCGCTGACATTCAGATAATGTTTTTTTCATATCTTCAACATTATTTATTCCGTTGTTAGATATTAGCAGGTCGAAGTATTTATCTTCAAAGGGTATTCGTTCTGCAACACCCTCAATCACCTGTGCATTTGTGATACTATATTTTTTAATTTTTTGTTCACATCTCTCAATTGCTTCCTTCCACGGATCTATACCAATTACTGTTGAAGAATCACCAAGTCGTTGTGCAACTTCAATTAAAGGAAAGCCTAAGCCGCAGCCAACATCGAGTGCAGTTATTCCTTTTTTAAGATTAATCATTTCAAGCAGCTTCATTCCAAATGGTGCAGACCAAAGCGGCAGCTCATCAATTACGGCAATCAGCTCTTTATCTGCTGTGCTAAAAGTATGATTTAGATAGTTTTTCAAATTATTAAAAAATACAGCATTTAAGAATTAATTCAGGAATTAACTTCATCCCAAACAGCTTTCGGTTTACCAAGCCATACCCATGCAATAAAATCAACCATGGGTGGCTCACCTCCAATTTCACGCAGTCGGGTATTTACCTGTCCCCTATGATAAGCGGTGTGCGTTGTAACCTGCAGCATAGTTTCTGCCAACGTTGTATTTTCCGGTGGTTTACCAATAATTTTTTCCACTCTATTTGCCCAGGGAATTTCTATAATATTTTTTAACTCATTTTCATTGAGTGATTTTAAATATTCATTATTCCAGGTATAACATTCATATCCCCATTTTGCTATATCAAGCAATGCAAGGAAATCAGTTTCTTTGGGAAATACAAGAGGTTGTTTGGTCCGTACATAAAAGAATGCCCGTTGTACAGAACTTATATGATAAAGAAGCTTTTTCAATCTGGGATCCTTATCGGCGGCAGGAAATTTTAGAACCGACTCCCACACTTTTGCATCAGCCCATTCCATATGCTGAAACAACAAGTTGATATAATTAAACTCTTGCATAATAAACTACTTGCTGGTGTTTTAAAAAATATTGTTATTAGAATTTATAATTCATTTACAACATAATTTTTATTTGGGAAAGCTCCAACTTGCCTGGCCGCCCGCTTCGACTCGCTCGCCTTGCGAAGCAAGACGGATACGAGGCGAGCTGGCAGGTTAATAATTTTCATATATTGGAGTTGGCGAGATGATATTTCAAAAATTTATAAAAATATTCTCACTTGGTATTTTCTTTCCACTCAGTTAGTAGGGCTAAAGTTTTCGTTGCATTTTCTGCATTGTAAATAAATTTACCCCCAGGCATCATTTCACTTAGTAAATCGGGTTTATTCTCCTTGGCCCAAAGCATTAATGGTGTAAGTACATTATTGAATGCTTTAGCAGTCTTGGGTTTTGCGGAAGCGATAATTTTACTTACTAAACCTTCCTTAAAAATAAATATAACGGAATAATGAGCTTCACCAATTTCAGCTGTTCGCAACCAATCATTTGTCTCAGACAAATCACAGAACACAGAATCTCCAACCGTTTCAATATTACTTACAGACATATTTATGTTGAGGACGCTATCGTATTTCGTTATATCTCTAATCTGATCTTTTCCGTTAAAGGAAAATTGACCCGTTACTTCGAAAATTGCATCATCAGCATACAAATTTACTATGTCATTCACATCGTGTGTGTTATACACAATTGGATAATTTTGAGTTAATTGCGTGAGATTTTCAGAACAGGAAATAATTAAAATTACTGACACAAGGATTAGGAACAATGTTTTGCAAATTTTCTCCATCATAGCAAACTTCTATTGATATATGTTATTAA
>CBDUAV010000146.1:0-5717 GCA_965365225.1 uncultured Ignavibacteria bacterium
GCAAGTTTATTTACAGGCAGGTTTCCTTTTGATCTGAAACTAACTTTAAAACCGTTTTTGAGTTCAATGAACAGAAGTCCTAACTTAACTCCTTCAACAGAAAGAATATAATTGACAAAATTTTCCGTATCGCTTTCAATTGCTTCTAACTCACCAAAATCATTTTGAGTTAAAACCATATAACCAATTTTACCATCAATAATCTGAAGCGAGTTTAAACATCTGCCAAGTAATTTAATTTTACTTAGCTTGCTTTCATCATAAAGATTATCATAAACTTCATTCGGTTGAATTCCATATTCAAGCAAGTTAGCAATAATTCTGTGTAGTTGCGAATTGGTTCTTTCAAACCTGAATGAACCTGTGTCTGTCATAATAGCCCCATAAATTGGATAAGCTATTTCCCTGTTCATTTTTACAATGTTTGTTTTGGTAACAAAGTCGTAAAGTATGTGTCCGGTTGCAGCATAATCCGAACTTGTAAAATAATGGTTTGCAAAATCTTCCGGATCCTGATGATGATCAATACATATTTTTAATTTTTTTGATTCAGTAAAAGCTTTTTGCATACTAACTAATCTGTCTGCCCTATTAAAATCCAGCGCAACCAAGACATCACTTTCAAATAAATATTTGCTATGCCCTTCTACATCATACTTTTCAATAAGATTTCCAGTATCCAAAAATTTAAGATTGTATGGCGTAGCACTATGATTAATTATTTTAACTTCTTTTTTTAATTGATGGAGAATTTTATAGAAAGCTATTTCTGACCCGATAGCATCTGCATCTGGATTAACGTGAGTAGTTAATAGAAACGAATTATTATTCTTAATTATTTCTGTTAGTTTGTTGAAGTCAATCATTTATAATGAAAAAGGGCTTAAAAAAATTAAGCCCTAAGATATGAAAAGATGTAATAATTTCTGAATAATGCAGGTTTTAAATTATTCTACTTCCCAGGTGTTACCGCCGAATAATACTTTTTCTAAATCGCCTTTACCTTTTTTCTCAACTACATTTTTTATTTGATTTGCAATTCCGCCATCGTAGGTTTCTTTAAAATACTGGCGGAATACTCCAACGGGAGTAGGTAATTCTCTATTATCATCCAGATGTGCAAGAATAATTGCGTGAGTTGGGCTAACGGATAATTCATCGTGTACCCATAAATCGTCTTTTGAATACTTGCCGTTTGAAATATCAACAACGACCGGTTTAATGCCATCCAGTTTAATTCCTTTATCCTGATTTTTCCCAAATACCATAGGTTTATCGTGTTCTAAAAATAATGTATGATCATCTTTTGTATCTTTTTCGGTAAGGATGGAAAACGCACCATCATTGAAAATATTGCAGTTTTGAAAAATCTCTAAAAACGCTAATCCTTTATGAGCACCGGTTCTTTTAATCATTTCCTGCATATGTTTTGGATTTCTATCGATTGATCTGGCTACGAATGTAGCATCAGAACCTATTGCTAGCGAAATAGGATTAAATGGATAGTCAACACTACCAAAAGGTGTAGTCTTGGTCACTTTTCCTTTTTCAGAGGTTGGTGAGTACTGTCCCTTTGTTAAGCCATAAATTCTATTGTTAAAAAGAACAATTTTTATATCAACGTTTTTTCTACAAGCGTGAATAAAATGATTTCCTCCGATGCTGAGTAAATCTCCATCGCCTGTTGCAACCCAAACAGATAAATTAGGATTTGCAATTTTAACGCCGGAAGCTAAAATCGGCGCTCTGCCATGAATACCGTGAAAACCAAAAGTATCCATGTAATAAGGAAAGCGGCTAGAGCAACCAATTCCCGAAATCCAAACGACATTTTCTTTAGTGGTTTCAATTACTTCGGGAAAAGTTCTTTGTACCTGCGCTAGAATTGAATAATCGCCGCAGCCGGGACACCATCTTACATCCTGATCGGATGCAAAATCTTTTGCAGTATACTTGGGAACTGCTGTTTCGGTACTATTTGCCATTTCCACCTCCAAGGAGTTCGGTTATCTTTTCTAAAATATCATTTACTTTAAGAGGTAATCCCCTAACAATATTTAATTGCTGAACAGGAATAAGAAACTCACTTCTTATAAGTTTTGATAGCTGTCCTAAATTAATTTCCGGAATTAAAATCTTTTTAAAGCCTCTAAGAACAGCTTCTGTATTTTTCGGCAGCGGGTTTATATAACGAAGATGAGCCTGCGAAACTTTAAGCCCGCCAGTGTTTGCTTTTACAACAGCTTCTTTTATTGCACCGTAAGTACTTCCCCAGCCTAAAACTAATAATTCGCCGGATTGGTCACCATTAACTTTGAGATCGGGAATATCATTAACTATATTTTTTACTTTTTCAGCTCTGAGTTTAACCATATTATCGTGATTATCAGGATCATAACTTACGTTTCCGTAGATATTGGATTTTTCAAGTCCGCCAATCCTGTGTTCTAAATTTGGTGTACCCGGAACAGCCCATGGTCTTGCTAAATTTTTATCTCTAGTATAAGGATGAAATCCTTCTGATTTGGTTTCAAGTTTTATTTTTATTTCGGGAATATCATCAACATGCGGAATTTTCCACGGCTCTGATCCATTTGCTAAATAACCATCTGTTAATAAAATAACAGGAGTCATATACTTAAGTGCTATCCTTGCAGCTTCAATTGCCATATAAAAGCAATCACGTGGTGTACGTGCCGACAAAACACATACTGGAGCTTCACCGTTTCTGCCGTATAAAGCCTGCAATAGATCTGCTTGTTCAGTTTTTGTCGGAAGACCGGTGCTTGGTCCGCCGCGCTGAACATTAATAATGATTAAGGGTAATTCAGTCATCACAGCAAGACCAATTGCTTCAGTTTTAAGTGCGAGTCCAGGACCGCTTGTTGTTGTAATAGATAGATGCCCTGCAAAGGAAGCTCCGATTGCAGAAGTAATTCCAGCAATTTCATCTTCAGCTTGAAATGTTTTTACTCCAAAGCTCTTGTATGAACTTAAGTATTGAAGTATTTCTGAAGCAGGTGTAATAGGATACGAACCCAAAAACAATGGAAGACCGCTTTTTACAGATGCAGTTAAAAATCCAAGTGCTGTAGCTTCGTTACCAGATATATTTTTATAAATTCCTTTTGGAAGTTTTGCAGGTTTAACTTTATAACGAGTTGTAAAAATCTCAGTCATCTCGCCAAATTTATGTCCTGCTTGCAATGCTTTTGTGTTTGCTTCAATGTAATCGGGTTTATTTTTAAATTTTGATTTTATCCACTCTTCAGTATTGCCTAATGGTCTGTCATAAAGCCAGTACATTAATCCAAGAGCAAAGAAGTTTTTACATCTAGAAACTTCTTTTGGACTTAATGGTAAGCCTTCTAATGCGTTTGAAGTTAATGAAGTAATCGGTACTTCGTGCACATCATAGCCGCTAAGACTATCATCCTCGAGAGGATTTGCATCATAGTGAGCAAGTTTTAGATTTTTAGAATCAAATGAATCTGAATTAACTATTATAGTTCCATTCTTTCTAATATCAGGAAGGTTTTTCTTTAATGCAGCAGGATTCATTGCAACCAGCACATCAGCAGTATCGCCGGGAGTGTGAATATCTGTGCTGCTAAAGTGAAGCTGAAAACCACTCACTCCATAAAGTGTTCCAGCGGGAGCTCTTATTTCAGCGGGATAATCAGGTAGCGTGTTTAAATCGTTTCCAATCCATGCGGTTGTATCACTGAACTGAGTTCCAGTTAACTGCATACCATCACCCGAATCTCCGGCAAATCTTACAGTCACATCGGATAGCTGTTGAAAATCTTTCTCTTTTACTTGAGTCATTATTATAATCTCTTCGATTTTTTTAATTTTTGAAATGCTAAACTAATAACAATAGATTGATTTAGCAAAATATTAACTAATCTCTACTAATTTATTCCAGATATAACGTTATAGAATTCATCAGCATCAACAAAACCTGTAATTCGCTCTTTTTCCTCTCCTTTAGAATTGAGTATCAGCACCGTTGGAACGCCAACAATATTGTACTTTTCTCGTAGTGATTCTACTTCAGGTGAGAGTGATTCGGTCATATCTGCTTTGTAAGTCTCAAATTCTTTTGAAAGAGTTATTACTTTCGGATCTGAAAATGTAAGTGCATCTAATTCTTTACATGGAATACACCAATCAGCATAAAAATCTATTATAACTCCCCTGCCATCAATTTCAGTAAGTGCTTCTTCATTGTAAGGTTTCCATTCAACTGATTTTGTATCGGAAGGAATTAAAGAATAAATACCTATTGCAAGTATTACTATGGAAAAAACAATTTTGAAAATTTTAAAACCAAGTATTTTGTTTGCAAGCTTTTCAAAGAATAAAAGGTAAACCGCTGTGCCGATCATGAATATGGGTAGAACATATCCTGTAATGCTGTCAGGTAAAAGAGGAAGTAAAAAGTAAAGTGCCATTCCGATCAAAATAAACCCAAAGATATGTTTTACTGCATCCATCCATTCGCCTGCACGCGGCAGGTTTTTAATTTTACCTGAAAACATTGCAAGAAATAAATACGGAAAGCCTAATCCGAGAGCAAGAACAAAAAATAATAAAAATCCAAAATAGGGATCCTGTTTTGTTGCAACATAGGTCACTAAGCCTAAAACAAACGGACCGATACACGGCGCAGCTACAATTCCCATTGTTAAGCCCATAAAAAATGCTCCAAAGTATCCTGCTTTTGCCCCACCTGCTTTGTTAACCCATGTATCAGGTAATTTAAATTCATAAAGACCGAACATGCTGAGTGAAAGTGCCAATAAAATTCCAACCACAACCAAAATAACAATTGGATTTTGCAAAAGCGCACCAAACACAGCTCCCGTTAAAGATGTTACTACTCCAATAATTGAATAAGTAACAGCCAGGCCGAGCATGAAAAGTAATCCCATAAAAAATAGTTTTACTGTATGCCCTTCACTCTGTCCGCCGAAGTAACCAATTGTAATAGGTATAAGTGGATAAACGCACGGTGTTAAATTAAGTGCAAGCCCGCCGATAAATACAAAGAATAATCCGATGATCAGACCATTACTTTCAAGTGCGTTTGAAATTGGATCTGTATCTTCGCTTTCTTCAGATGATTTAGTAAAACTTAAATCGATCTGAGAAAATATCTCATCATTAATTTTATTTACGGTTTCTCTATTATCTGCAACTATAATTTCTAAAGTATCTAAAACAGCAGTTGGCGCAATACAACTCATATCGTTGCAAGCCTGGTAGTATAACTCAACAACAACTTGATAATTGCCGGGATCAACATCTTTAGAAACATTAACCATTCCGCCGATAAATAATTTACCTTCCCAAACAGAAAGTGGAGTTTCTGAAAATGCTAATTTATAATCATGTGGTTCAGGATACACAACATTTTCTAATTTGAAGTGTGGGTTATCCAAAACGGTAAGTTCTGTCGGAATTAAATAATCTTCGTATGGTTTGTGAGAGTTAACATGCCAACCGTCCAAAACATCAATTTCCAGAGCAACCTTAAATTCACTCCCAGGAAATACTTTGTCAAAGGATTGATAAGCTCTAATAGTTAGTAAATCTTCATTCAATCCAAATTGTCCAAATGAAATGTTTGAAAGAATAACTAAAAGAGATAAAAATAATTTTATTGAATTGTTATATTTCATAATTAAGTTCTCCATCCCTGTACTATTGGA
>CBDUAV010000147.1:0-5570 GCA_965365225.1 uncultured Ignavibacteria bacterium
AATTTTCGGAAACTACTTTCTTATTTATTTAGGTGCACTCATAGTTTTTGCTTTTTCAATATTACCACCCTTCTTTATTGAAGAGAATAAAACACTAACTGAAGACAAACAAGATACAGTTGTTACAGAAAAAAAATCCAAAGTAACACAGTGGGAGGAATTGTTAAAATTATATTTTGCTCATGGCTTTTCGTGGATAGGGGTGCAGACAATGTTTGTTTATATCATAGCATACATACAACAAAAACTTAATCCCGCAAGTGAAACTGAAACAGGACAGATAATTGCCATTTCTTTTCTTGTATTGAACGCAGTTGGATTTATTTTGCCAGCATTTGTTTTGGAACCAATTACCGAAAAAGTTGGAAGAGTAAAAACTCATCTCACTTGTGTTGCCATAATGGCAATTGGTTATTTTGGAATAGTTCTTATAGGCAAAACTTCAATTATTCTTTACATCTTTATGGCAGTTTGCGGAATAGGCTGGGCTGCAATTGTAAGTCTTCCTTTTGCAATTATGTCTGAAAAAGTTGATGAAAGCAGAATGGGATTCTTTATGGGAATCTTTAATCTTTCAGTGGTTATTCCACAATTGATAGTAAGTTTGGTTTTGGGTTACTTTATTCTTGAAGCAGAGGACAAAAATTTAATATTTATAATTAGCGGAACCACACTTGCTATTTCTGCAGTTCTCTGGATTTTTGTAAAGGAAAGCAAAGCAGCAATAGCTGAAAAGATATAATTTATTTCAAATCCTGCAAATCAGTTTGTAAGCAAAATTTGCAATTTATAATTGTCGCTATTAAGTTTTTACCACATTATTTAATATTCGACTCATATTTTCGATAAAACTTACGTTGATTCTGGTATTATTTGTGTTGCTAATCTTTAATTGATAAGCTTTTGAAAATATAAATAGTTGTGATTCCTCATCAACTGATACTTCGCAACAAAAAGACAAATTAAAAGCACGCCAATAATCTTCATATACTGAATGCGGTGCTACAAAATATTTTGGGTTTAATTAGTAAAAATTTTTGCAATTATAAGGAGGCAAAAATGATGAGACCTACACTTTTTCTCAAGACTATTCCAATATTTATTTTTCTTTTCTTATTTGATCCGGCATTTGCACAGCAGGTTTCAATCTGGGATCAGGTTCCTGAAGAAATTAAAGAGAAAAATTCATTTAAAAGAATGGAATGGTTCTACAGGCAAAGATCTGCACCATTTGATACTGTTCCATCGCACATTTACCTATCAGAACTTAAAACAGAAATACAAAAAGCGATTGAAGGAACTGAAAACCCACTTAATGATTTGCAGTGGAGTTCAATTGGTCCAACTGGAATTTTATCAGGATTTCCATCTCACTGGGGATTAATGAGCGGTAGAGTCAGAGGTCTGGATGTGCATCCTACGAACCCAAATATTGTCTACGCAGGTGTCGCATCCGGAGGAATCTGGAAAACAACGAACGGTGGAACGAGCTGGACAAATGTTGGCGATAATTTGGCTTCATTAACCTACGGTGCAATTGCAATTGATCCGAATAATCCAAATACTGTTTACGCAGGTGCAGGAGAAATACTTTACAGTTTTGGTCCTTTTATTTACGAAGGGCAAGGTTTGTACAAAACTACTGATGGCGGTACAACATGGAGTCAGGTAACATCAGGATTTGGAAATGCAACTCACTTTGGTGATTTGCAAGTTAGCAATCATAATTCCAATTTTGTTTTTGCCGCACTTGGAAGTGGTTATTGGCATAGAGGAAATTTATCGAACGAAGGAATTTGGAGAAGCACCGATGCGGGTGTAACCTGGACTCGCACATTAAATGTAATTGATGCATTCGATGTTATTGTTCATCCAACAAGCTCGACAACAGTCTATGCTGCAACTGGCGGAGGTGTTACGTCTGCAGGATTTTATGTTTCAACAAATTCAGGTGCGAGCTGGACACAGAGCAATAGTGGTCTTCCTGCAGCAACAAGTATTCGAAGAATTCAGATTTCTATTTCAAATTCTACGCCCACGACAGTCTATGCACTGATTCATACGACGGGAAGCACACCGATAGCTTATAAATCAACGAATGGTGGCACGAACTGGAGTCAAATTTCTTCGGGAATTCCACTTGGTGGTAATTGGGGATCAGGATGGATAACACAGGGCGGATATGATCTATGTATTGCTGCTAATCCATCCAATGCAAATCATGTTATTGTGGGAAATATCGAGCTTCATCAAACCACTAATGGTTCCACTTTTGCGGTGCAAAGAGTTGGCGCTGCTTCAAACGCATGGGACTGCCCAATTCATGTTGATTTACATCGAATAGTTTTTGCTCCATCGAACTCTAATACAATTTACATTGGCTGTGATGGCGGAGTTTATAAATCGACTGACGGGGGTACAACCTGGGCATCTGCGAATAACGGGTTAACTACTATTCAGTTCTATAGAATAGCTTCTCATCCAACAAAACACGATACCTTAATTGGAGGTGCACAGGATAACGGAAACTTCAGAACATTTAATGCAGGTGCAAGTGCATGGAATTATACAACAACCGGTGATGGTATGAGTTGCTTTTTTGATCATACTAATCCTACTACAATTTATCTTTCTACTCAGAATGGAAATCTTGGAAAAAGTACGAATCTTGGAACTACAATAAATTGGCTAAGCAACATTGGCGGAAGCTGGATAACTCCGTACTTTATGCATCCAACTAATAATCAATGGATTTATGCAGCAAACAACAGTGTACTCCGCTCAACAAACGGCGGCAGTTCGTTTTCCACAATTGCTTCCGGTGTTTCTACTTCTGATTTGATTAATACAATGTCGCAAAGTCCAGTTACTCCCAACAATATGATATTTGCAGGAAGCGGATTGTTTACCTCAACGCCTCAGGTTAAAGTATCAACTGATGGAGGATTTACCTGGACAGATGTAACAAGCAATATAGGCGGTACACAACGCGTAATTACAAGAGTTGTTTGTGATCCTGCAAATGCGAACACAATGTATGTTGTCCGTTCAGGTTTTATTGCGGGTAATAAAATTTATAAATCTACAAATCTTGGAACAAGCTGGACAAACATTTCTGGTAATCTCCCTAATATCCCGCACAACGATTTCTTTGTCGATCCGAGCAACATAACTCATTACTATGCCGCGAACGATTTCGGTGTTTATCGATCAACAAATTCGGGAACAACGTGGGCACGCGAAGGTTTAGGATTTCCTTTTGTACCTGCAATGGATTTTGATTATGCAGTTTCAAACGGAATTAGGTACTTAAGAGTTGGTACACACGGAAGGTCAGCTTTTGAAACTGATCTTGATTTTATTGTACCAGTTGAGCTTACGAGTTTTACGGCAAACGCTTTGGATGGAAATATTGAATTGAATTGGACAACAGCAACTGAATTAAACAACAGTGGTTTTGAAATTCAACGAAGCATTAATGATGAAGGTTTTGAAAATATAGCTTTCGTCCCTGGTTTTGGAACTACTACTGATCCGAAAGAATATTCATACATAGATGAAAACATTTCAGGTTTTATTAAATACAGATTAAAGCAAATCGATTTCAATGGAAACTTTGAATACTCAAAAATTATAGAAGTGAATTCATTACTTAATCTTTCATTTGATTTGAGACAAAACTATCCAAATCCGTTTAATCCTATTACAAATATCACCTATATATTGCCATCTGCAAGCCAAGTTAAATTAACTGTATTCAATTCAGTGGGTGAGTCAGTTGAATTGCTGATTAATGAAGCTCAATCTGAAGGTAAGTATGATGTTGTCTGGAATGCTGAAAGTTTTCCATCTGGAGTTTATTTCTACAAACTTGAAACGGGGACATATGTGGAAACAAAGAAAATGATCCTCCTGCGTTAATCCGGCAGTTGCCTGATCGGAGGACAGGTTTTAATGAAGTAAGTTTGACATCATAATTCGACTTTTCTTTAGCCTCGTATCCGGCTGCTGCCGGACGGGGCTTTTTTTATTGCTTACGCATCTTAGCTATTTTAACGCTTCAAATTTTTAACAGAATAATCTATTACTGTAATGCACTTTCTTTTACTAACAATACTTTGCTCAACAAGTATTGCTTTAATTTTAAAATATGTGGATACAAAAAAGGGTGAAGCGATAGTTCTGCTTGCAGGGAATTATTTGGTAGCATCCATTATAAGTTTAACCTTAATTATATCAAAGGATGATGTTGCTTTTTCAATTCAAACCTTATTTTTTGGTATCGGTTTAGGATTACTATTTGTGCTTTCGTTTTTCGCATTTGCAAAAGCGATAAGCAACGCAGGCACTGGCTTGGCAACTACAAGCTCACGGTTATCAGTAATCATTCCTATTGTATTTTCGATTATTATTTACAACGAAACCCCAAGTGAATTTCAAATTGTTGGCTTTGTTTTCACAGTTATTACATTTATCTTTTTTTATTTCTCAATAAGCGATGATCACAAAACCGGAGATGGATCTTTAAAATATATCCTATTACTTGCTGTTTTAATTGGAATTGGGATAAATGATTTTTCGATGAAGGTCTTTAAAAGCTGGAAACCTGAGCAGGAAGAGCCGTTCTTTATATTCTTTGTGTTCTCATCTGCGCTAATTTATTCAGCAATTTATATTGCTATTAAAAAGATAAGAATCACAAAGCATACAGTGTTATGGGGATTAGGATTGGGTGTCCCAAATGTTTTCAGCACAATTTTTCTTTTAGGAGCACTTGCCTTGCTGCCGGCAATATTAGTTTATCCATTAATCAATGTTGGAATTATCATATTCACTACTCTGCTTGCATTCATAATCTGGAATGAAAAGGTAAACCGCTGGGGAATTTTAGCGATCACCAGCGGTCTTTTGGCAATTATATTTTTAAGTATTGGCGGATAATTAAGTAGAGGTGTTTTTTATCATTTTATAAATATTATCTTTGTTTCCACCCTTTTTCAAATCCGGGTTTAGATAAGGGCAAGATGGCGTTTTAATTTCTTTACCAGTATAAGGGCACTTTTCTTTACCGCTCAAATAGGGGCATGAAGAATTTGAATTTTCAAAATTTCCATTAAAATAAGGGCAAGAAATATCTTTTTTCCCTTCAAGAAAAGGACATTTTTCAGAATCAAGATTACTTTCTGAATCACTTGCAGCAATAACTGATTCTGATGCTCTACTCAGAATTTCGCTTGCGGGAATATTTAATCCACTGAAAAGAAGAATGGAAAATATTCCAATGCTAATTATAAATATTTTGTTTTTCATTTATTCCTCCTTGTTTTTCTTTAGATAACAAATAAGAGAATAAAAAGTTCATTTATACTATTATTATTTAATTCCGGACCTCATCAACATCTTCTACGAACATAACCATTATACCGGCAATTATCATCGAAGCTCCTCCAGCAAGCAAAGCGTAGATTGCTTCACCACCAAAAAGATTTCTAACAAAAAAACCTAATATACTTGCGGCAGTAATTTGAGGAATAACAATAAAAAAATTAAAAATTCCCATATATACACCC
>CBDUAV010000148.1:0-5342 GCA_965365225.1 uncultured Ignavibacteria bacterium
GGACGTGCATCATCAATTCCAAAACCATTTCCTGCTAATATATCCTCATAAACTCTAGTATGGAGATCTGTGAATCCTTTACTAAATTGAACTTCTTCATCATCCACTTTAATAGATCTGAATGTAGGAATATCATTGCTTTTTGCTTCCTCTGGTAAATCGTTTTTATCAGTTGATAAAAACCACTTAACAGTCGCATTCTGTAACTCTATAAATCCTGCCATCCTTTTTTTATCAGATAAATGAACAATGTTTGATTGAACATCGCCAAAAAGCCAAATTAAAAGATCAAAAAAGTGAATACCGATATTAGTTGCAATACCACCAGATTTTTCATTAACCCCTTTCCATGAAAAGTAATACCATAATCCACGCGAAGTGATATAAGACAAGACAACATTATATTTCTTACTGGATTTTTCTTTGGATATTTTTTCCTTTAGTTCAATCAAAGAAGGATGAACCCTTAGCTGAAGCACATTGAAAATTTTAACTGATGATTCAGATTCAAGTTCCTGTAGCGCATCTAAATTCCACGGATTCAGAACCAAGGGTTTCTCACAAATTGCGTTTGCTCCAATGCGTAACGCGAGCCTGATGTGAGCATCGTGCAAGTTATTTGGTGAACAAATAGACAAGTAATGAGCACTGAATTGATCGCCTTTCCTGCGAAGTTTCTCTAAGTGTCTGTCAAATCTTTCAAACTCAGTAAAAAAGCTTGTTTCAGGAAAATATTCATCTAATATGCCTACTGAATCGTGCGGATCGACTGCAGCTACCAGATTATTGTTCGTATATTTAATGGCTTTTAAATGTCTCGGAGCAACATATCCGGCCACTCCGCTTATTGCAAAATTTTTCATCTTTAAGCTTTAAATATCTTTTTTAGTTTTATTTTTCTCGTCTCAAATGCATTTCGTGTATCAACAATTACATTTGCATTATTTGCGATGAATCTATAATCAAAATTACTATGATCAGTACTTAGCACGACCAAATCATATTTTTTGAGATTGGCGGCAGTTAACTTAATTGATTTCATATCGTACTTGTATTTTCGTGTCTTTGGAAGTTTAGGAACCAGCGGATCGTAATAATCAACTGTTGCCCCTTTTTCCCTAAAAATTTCTATTAATTTAAGTGATGGTGACTCACGCATATCATCAATGTCCTTTTTATAAGCGACACCCAGAATTAAAACCTTTGAACCGTTTAGAGCCTTTTTATATTTATTTAAATACATTGCCGATCTTTCAACGACGTAATAAGGTTGGTGAGTGTTGATTTCACCCGCAAGCTCTATGAATTTTGTATTCAACTCATATTCTCTTGCTTTCCAGGTTAAATAAAACGGATCTATCGGAATGCAGTGTCCTCCGAGACCGGGACCCGGGTAAAAAGCTTTAAAGCCAAATGGTTTAGTGGATGCTGCCGCAATAACTTCCCAAATATCCAGGTCCATTCTATCGAAAACCATTTTCAATTCATTCACAAGTGCTATGTTGACCGAACGAAAAATGTTTTCTAATAGTTTAGTTGCTTCTGCAGCGCGTGGTGAGGATACGGGGACAGTCTCAATGATTATCTGGTCATATAATGCTTTTGCAACCTTTAAACAATACGGGGTTACCCCACCAACTACTTTTGGAATTTGTGCTGTTGTAAAATTAGGATTGTTTGGATCTTCTCTTTCGGGACTGAAAGCTAAATAAAAATCTTTTCCAACTTTGAATTTTTTGTTGTTTGAATTTTCAAAAATTGATAAAAGCAATTCATCTGTTGTTCCCGGATAAGTAGTAGATTCTAGTACAACCAGCTGCCCTTTTCTTAAATATTTTGATATCGTGTTAGAAGTGTTAACAACGTAAGACATATCAGGTTCGCGATGCTCATTTAAAGGAGTGGGCACGCAAATAATTATTGCATCAACTACCTTTAATCTTGAAAAATCTGAAGTTGCCTTCAGATAACCTGTTTTAACCGCGGCACTGATTTTTTTAGTGGGAATATGTTTTAGATATCCTTTACCATTGTTAAGTGCTGTAATTTTCTTATGGTCTAGATCAAATCCAAGGACTTTAATTTTTTTCGAACTGAATGCCAATCCCAGTGGTAATCCAACATATCCCATCCCAATGATTCCGACGACTAAACTTTTATTCTGAATTTTCTCTAGAAGTTTCATGTTCCCTTTTTTACTTTGTAATGATTCAAATATTAATGCTGTCTTTTTTAGATTTTAAACAGGCTAAAAATATGTTAATTATAGAATAATTACTAATAATAGTAACCTTAATCGAACAATCTGCTTGATTTTCAATTAAAAAATTGTACAGCAAAAAACTGTAATAATTCACTTGATTCACTGTTTATTTATTATCATTATACGCACCAAAATTTTAAAGAAATAATTAAAGAGGATAAAACAATGATTAAGAAATATTTGCCGATCTTTTCACTTTTGTTAGTATCAATTTTTGTGATTGGAGCTTGTTTTAAACCCACACAAATGCCCATAGTAATAGACAATTTTACTTTACAGGATTATAACGGAAACAATCATTCGCTTTCGGATTATAAAGATTCTGTGGCCACGGTTATACTTTTTATTGCAACTGAATGTCCTGTTTCAAATGCATACAATGAAAGAATGGAAAATATTTTTATTGAATATGGTCCGAAAGGGTTTGCATTTTTAGGCATCAACTCTAATAAAGCTGAGTTTGTTGATAGGATAAAAGAACACGCCGAAGATAACAGCTTAACATTTCCAATTTTAAAGGATGAAAAGAACGTTATTGCTGATATGTTTGAAGCTTCTGTAACGCCTGAAGCTTACGTATTAAATTCAGAGTTTGAAATTCTTTATCATGGCAGGATTGACAACTCAAGAAATGAATCTGAAGTTGCTTCTAAAGATTTAGAAAATGCACTAGATGAAATATATTCGGGAAATGAAGTAACTAAAAAAGTCACAAAAGCATTTGGCTGCACGATAAAGAGAATTTAATTTTAACAATGAATAAAATTAATCTAATATTTTTAATTGCCGGTTTAGTCTATGGTATTAAACCGGTTTACTCTTGCACAAATGTGCAAAAAAACGATTCACCTGAGGTAAAAGTAATTACAGTGAGTGAACTGAAAAATTTAATTAATGATAGGAACGGGAAGCCCCTGTTAATTAATGTCTGGGCAACGTGGTGCGCACCGTGCCGTGAAGAATTTCCCGATCTTGTTAAAATAGCAAATGAGTACTACGGACAATTTGATGTTGTTGGAATTAGTGTTGATTTTCCTGAAGAGATTGATTCGAAAATAATTCCTTTTCTTAAAAAGCAAAACGCCAGTTTTAGCAACTATGTAATAAAAGTAATTGAACCGGAAGATTTTATTAATTTATTAAACGAAAATTGGAGCGGTGCAATACCTGGAACTTTCATTTATGATGAAAATGGGGAACAGATAAAACATTTAATCGGCAAGCAAAGTTATGAGGAGTTTGAAAACGCAGTATTAAAAGCCTCCTCTTTATCTCCCACCTTGGGTGGGGAAATATGATATGGTAAAAGGCTCCAATTAACTGCTTAATGATACTTTTGAGAGGCAATAACCATGAAAACAAAAAATACACAAGCTTGTAAAAGAATAATTGCTGCACCACTCGGTACATCAAGAAAGTAAGAAGCCCACAATCCAACAATTGCACTCAGTATTCCAATTAAAATAGAAACAATAGTCATCCTGCTAAAACTTTTGCTTAAAAGTCTCGCGGTAGCTGCAGGTATTACTAAGAATGCAGCAATCAGCACAATACCAACAAGCTTAATTGAGACCACGACCGTAACGGCAATTAAAACACTCAGCACATAGTCATCAAATAGAACGGGGACTCTGTCTGCCTGTGCAAGTTCTCTATCGAAAGAAGAATATGCCCATCGTTTCCAGAATGGAAGAAATATAAGTGTGATGATTACAACAAGCAAAGTAAAAATTATATCAGTATAACTAATAGAAAGAATAGAACCGAAAAGATAAGTAAACGCATCAACAGAATACTGCTTGCGCATGAATAAAAAAACTATTCCCAGTGCCATAGAAACGGAAAAGAAAATTCCTATTGTGGTGTCACTTCCTAAATTGGTTTTGCTTTTTACCCACGTTATTCCGATCGCAACAACTATTGTAAACGGGACAGCTATCCATAATGGCTCTGTTTCTAAAAGTAATCCCAGTGCCACACCACCAAATGCTGCGTGAGCTAATCCGCTGCCCAAAAAACTTAATCCTCTCTGAACAACAAAAACACCATAATAGCTTGCAAGGAAACCGACAAGAACTGCGCCAATAAAGGCTCTTTGCATAAACGGAAGTGAAAGAAGTTCAAACATTAGCTCAGAACGATTTTATTGTATGGTCGTGACCAATATGCCCGAATGCCCGTCGCAGGTTATCTTCCTTAAGAGCTTCAGCAGGTGGTCCGTAACTTATTTGCTTTCTGTTTAACAGAAGCACAAAATTTGAGTGATGATTTGCAATGTGCCAGTCGTGAGTAATCATTAAAATTGTTGCATCCGATTTTGACTGATAGTCTTCCAGCAATTTATAAAGATCCGATTCACCCACTGCATCAATTCCTGCCGCAGGTTCATCCATTATTATTAGTTTAGGTTTTTTAACTATGCTGCGAGCGATAAATACTCTTTGAAGCTCGCCGCCGGAAAGTTCAGCAATGGTTCTGTTGGCAATCTGCTTGGCACCGACAAGCTGAAGTGCATTTTCTGCTTTAGATCTCCCTTCTCCTTGTAAAGCCCAGGGCCATCTTTGTTTAACTCCCGATAGAACGAGCTCAATAGCTATTGCGGGAAAGTTTCTGTCCATCGTTTTTATTTGCGGTACATAGCTGATTAAGGAAGAGTCAGCTTGGGAAGGTTTCTTACCAAATAATATAACACTGCCGCTTAAATATGCTGTTAGACCCAAAAGTACTTTTATTAATGTTGATTTTCCAGCACCATTCGGACCCACAATTGAAACAAATGAATGAGAGGGAATCACGAAACTTATATCATCTAGAACAGTGTGTTCTCCGTATTTAACGACCAGGTTTTTTACCTCGAGTATATTTGAATTCATTTTAATGCGTTAATAATAATTTCTGTGTTGTAAAGTAAAAGCTCCTCATAAGTTATTCTTCCCTTAATGCCTCCAATCGGATCAAGCGTATAAATTTTTTTACCGGTTGATTCGGAGACAATTTGTGCTGCTTTTTCTGGTAACTGGCTATGAATGAAAATTGCCCCAACTTTTTCTTGAATGGCAGTATCAATAATTTTTTTCAA
>CBDUAV010000149.1:0-5316 GCA_965365225.1 uncultured Ignavibacteria bacterium
AGATTAAATGATGACGACCATTTGAGAAGAGAAGTAATAATGAGAATTATGTGTGATTTCGAGCTGAACTACAAACCGATCGAGGAAAGGTTTAAGATTAAGTTTAAGGATTACTTCAAATGGGGATTGAGCAATCTAAAAGAATTTGAAGTAGATAAATTAATCGTAATGAATGATGATGGTTTTAAGGTTAAAGATATGGGCAGGCTCCTCATCCGAAATATAGCGATGAATTTTGACGGGTACATCGAGAGAAAAGAAGATAAAGCGAAGTATTCGAGGACTGTTTAAAAGCTCGTCAATTCAAGCACAAAAATCCTGTTATAAAAAAATCAAAAGAATTGCCTTGTGGCAAATACCCGCTTTATTTAAAAATTGAAAATTGTTTCTCCTGAAATGTGGGAGATTGAATCAGAAATAATTTAACTATTATTTTACAAAAATTATCTATCTTTGTATTAAATATCGAATATAAATCAAGACCTTATTATGAATAAAACAATCTCCGATCTAATTGAAGTAAAGAATCCAAGAGTAGCTAAGCGATATCTAAAGAAAAAAGTGGCTATGGGTAATTTTATAGAAGATTACATTGCTGAAAAAGTTGACATAAAAGTGAGCTTTGCAGAATTACTGAACTATAAGAACGATATATTCACTTTTAATTTCGCCGCACCCCATTATTACTTCTTCATTTCAAGGATGATTCCCGAAGTAATTATTCACTCCCAAAAGCAGGATAAAAGAATAATAAAAAGTCATTACGATAATAAGAATGATTTATTTAGCTGGTTTTTAGGGAAGAAGATGATTTATACTAGCTGCTATTTTAAAAATTTAGATGAGTCGCTGGAAGAGGCGCAGGAAAATAAGATGAACCTTATTGCACAGAAAATGCAACTTAAGGAAGGGGAAGAATTATTGGATATTGGTTGCGGTTGGGGAACACTTGTGGCTCACCTGGCTAAACATTATGGTGTCAATACAACCGGAGTAACAATTGCGCATGCGGGTGCTGAATGGGCTAAACGACAAATTCAGGAATATGGTGTTGAAGATCGTGCAAAAATCTGGACAATGGACTATAGAGATATACCTACAGATAAAAAGTATAATAAAATTACCTGTCTTGAAATGGCAGAACATGTTGGTATTAAGTATTTCAAAAAATTTATGAAACAATGTTATGATTTGTTAGAAGATGACGGGCTTTTTTATTTACAAATTGCCGGGTTACGCGAGCGTAGTAGTTTGCTTCAGAAGCATAACCGGGAGGACCTCATATGGGGCTTATTTATGAATAAATATATTTTCTCAGGTGCTGATGCAAGTATGCCATTAAATTGGGATTTACAGCGAATAGAAAAAGTTGGATTTGAGGTGCATTCAGTTGAAAATATTGGAAACCATTATTCAATTACCATTAGCAGATGGTACGACAATTGGCTTTCAAATAAAGAAAAGGTGCTTGAAAAATACGGTGAACGTATATTTAGAATTTATGAAATATTTCTCGCCTGGTCCGTGATTATTGGGAGACACGGGGGCTCGACAGCATATCAAATTGTATGTCACAAAAACATTGATAAATTTGATAGAACAACATTTATTGGCGCCACGAATTTAGGAGAACATGATGAATTTAAGAAAACTGCTGAGCTTGGGCATGTTTAGTTTTGTTTTCAATATCTCTTTTTAGTTTCCTCTGAGAATATTAAGATGCCTGCATCTCAGGTAGGGGTTCATTTGTTGATGCTTTCCCATTCTGGCGTGCTAATTCCTCTTTTCTTATCCTTTCTAACCTCATTGATTTTGTTCTGAATTTGGGAATGAAGATAGAAAGAAAGTAACTCCTTACTATGTACCACCAGAAGCTTCTCTCAAGAAGAATTGGGTCTATATTATGCTCAATTTCTTTGTGGGCTTCAGGAGATTTGCTCCAATGCAACCCCGCTTTTTGGTGGTGAATTGTATGATAACCGTTATTGAAAAGGAGAAAATTTAGGAATCCGGTATAATTTCTGGAATGATTCCATTCGGACATTTCATCTGCGTGAACATGCTGCACGTAATTAAATATTAAAACGCTGAACAGGGATACCTGCTGAGGTATTATTACAAAAAGCAATGCTTTCTCCCAATCTATAATTAAGGCTGCTGCTATCCATAGAACAAGCACAGCGTACTGCGAGATGCAAATCCAAAATTTTTCTTTGTTGTTTGCTTTCAGATCCTTCAAGTATAGAGCTATTGCCTTTTGCTGGTAATAACCGCTTATAGTTGGGTATGAAATAAGAGTTAGAAAATTATTTTTTTCGCTAACCCTATACGTAATTGAGTCATCGCCTGCACGATTATTAAAGCGGTGGTGATTTTTATTATGTGTCGGTATCCAGGCAAATATGGGAAAACCGTAGAACACCGTTAACCACCAGTCTGTAAATACGTTCAGTACCTTAGATTGCCACATAGGCAGATGGTTGTGATTATGGGTCATTACAGCTACAGCAACAGACATAAATAGAAACCACGTGTAGAGAAAGGGGTTAAAACCAAGCCAAATCCATTGGGCAATAAATAGGGCTGTGGTGATAGCTATATAAATAAGACTTTTAATATCTGCTATATTTTTTAACATTAGATTCCTTCTATAAAATATTCAAATGAGCAATGATTTGTTAATTTATGAATTATAGGGATGTTATAACTTAAATAAAAGAATTTTTCTTCAAAAAGATAAGGTTTTACATTTATTTTACAATTTGGAATGTTTCTAAAATATAAATTCTGCTAATCGCTTGGTCTATCCTTCATGGGGGCAGATGTAAAGAAATCCTGATAAAATCTTTCCGTGTACTTTTCTAATAAATCTCCTATAACGTTGTAATATTTAGAGCGGAACACAAAGCCAGCATGATAAGCTTTGTTTAATTTCCAGAAAATTTCGGAATCTTCATAGGTAGAAAGATCGGGATATTCCTGTTTTGCAAGCGAGGTTATTATTCCCGCATGATAATTTTGCACTTCAGGATACTGGTATTCGCCTTCGCCTCTTAAAATTTCAATTTTCGCCCATTCACGCCACAGATTGATTCCTGAAGCAGCAAGCACAAGTTCTGAAAGATTAGCGCCACCAACTCTTGCCGAGGTTTCAAGGAAATAAAGCTTGCCGTCTTCTTCAGATTCTATAAATTCTGTGTGTGAAACGCCTCTCAATAATCCTAGTGCCTTTAAAAGCTTTTCATTCAGCTCTAAAAGCTGCTGCTCAATTTTGCTTCCCCTTTCAATTGTGCGGCTTGTAAAAACTCTTCCTTCGTGTGCAACTTCAAATGGCGGCTTGCCGTACTGACTTGCAATTGCAAACCTAACTTCATGTTCATAAATAATTGAATCAACATGATAGATGTTTCCGGGAACAAATCTCTCCATCAAATAGAACGATTGTTCATCCTCAAGTTTGTTTATTCTTTTCCACATCTCTTTTTTGTCGTTCACTTTCATTAAACCGTGTGCACCGGCAAGCATTCTTGCTTTAATCATAAAGGGAAATGAGACTCTATCTGCAAATTCATTTATTTCATCGTGGTTTAGAACATGAATGAAATCAGGAACAGGAATCCCCATTTCTTTTGCCCGCAATCGCATAGCAAATTTATCCCGGAAGTAACGCGCTGTTGTATCCCCCATTCCCGGAACGCGCAAATGTTCTCTTAGTGCAGCAGCCTTTTCAACATCCAGATCATCAAGTGCAACAATTCTGTCAATTTTTTCTTTTCGTGCAAGAAAGCTTACACCATAAATAACATCTCGCATTTTCCATTCTTTGTTTTTATCCGGCATAAAAAATATTTCATCAATTACATCTTTGGGCCAGGGCGCGGTCTCAAGACTCTTTGAAGTAAGCAGCAATACCTTACAGCCTTGCTCTTTACATTCACGCATAAAATCGTGTCCCTTTTCGTAGGATGATACACAGAGAACGGTAATATTTTTTTCTTTATTCACTGGGTGACTATAATTTTTATAAAACAGTAAATCTTTTGTTTATTTTACATTGATTTTGGTAAATAAGCAACTGTAAATAGAAATTAATACAAAAGCCCCGTTAGTATATTTAACGGGGCTGTTAGGAGTGCACTTTAGTGAGTAACAGTGCAAAAAAGTATTTGTTTTACACTCCTAAGTATAATTTTGTTCTCTTAGTCCCATACATCAATTCTTACGGGAGGATATGTTACAGTATCAGGTTGCGTGTGAGCTTTATTAAGTTTTATATCTGAATTTATTGTCAGCCACATACTGCTGAAACCAACACCTTCGGTTGTTACAAGAAATCTACACACTAAAGCCAAGCCGTCAGCTCTTCCCTGAACCGGGTAAGATTTTTCCAGCAGGTACATTCCTTCTTCTGAGACATAAAGCATATCAACTGATTCAGCTGATATAATCCAGGTACTATTGCCTGGAAAATCAGTATCAATTAGAACTGCATTTAAGGCCAGCTTAAGATCAACATAGTTTTGTGGTGCTGGAGGAATCGGATCAAGCAATACTAACTCGTGGATATAATCTATGCTACCACTAATAGCAAAGGTTGAGTTCGAACCATTGCCTGGGTTTGACAACGTTCCCTCAAGAGAAAAGGTTCCCTGAGTAACTGTAGTACCCTGGTTTTGGGATTTATTTACCGGATCCATTGATACCGGGTCAGTAATAGAATTTTCCTGGCAGCCTATTAATAATAAAGCTGTTAGAAAAGCTGTGGTTAATAAAAGACTTTTCATTGCGCACTCCTTTGTGTTTGTTGATGAATTATTGATTAAAAATCTTGGCACCAATAAACGAAATAAAGGAGGGGGCTACATAGTAACTATGTTACAGTGGCTTGCACTATTGTTCCAAATGATTGAAGCTATGTTACTTCAGCTTAAACGTATGTTACATGTTTAGAAATTGAGCTGAAATTGAATGGTTTTCAGAAGGGGAAAGTTTTACCGGGAAGCAATTTTAGATTGATAATTCACTGGGCGGAATTCCAAATTCTTCCTTAAAACATCGAGTGAAATATTGAGGGCTTGAGAAACCAACTGAGTACGCAATCTCTGATATATTTCCTTTTTGCTCTTCGATCATTTGCCTTGCTTTGCTCAGCCTGACTGATCTTAAATAATTGCTTGCTGATTTACCTGAAAGAGCTTTTAACTTCCTATGCAACTGTACTCTGCTCATTCCAACTTCTTTACCGAATTGTTCAATGCTGAATTCTTCTTCAGACAAATGATTTTCAATTACTTCCATTACTTTGCACATAAACTG
>CBDUAV010000150.1:0-5293 GCA_965365225.1 uncultured Ignavibacteria bacterium
ACCCGTGATCTCCGCCTTGAGAGGGCGGCGTCCTAAGCCACTAGACGAACGCGCCGATGTAAATTGTTCCAATTTTACTATAAAAAGGAGCTGTCCCGCTAGGACTCGAACCTAGACTCTTCGCATCCAGAGTGCGACGTGTTAGCCAGTTACACCACGGGACAATATTTGAAGAGCAAATATAGAAAAGCACTCTACGAATTACAAAGATAATACCATTCTCCAGTTGCTTTAATTCAATGCAAAACGTAACAAGTAATAGGAATAGTCTTGTTTGTCTTTTCTTGAGCTGTTTTATTTCGAAAAAATTACGTCCCAGGAGTTATTATGCAACACCGAAGGACTATTTGATATTAGAGTCTGGTATCTTATGGGATATTATTCCCCTACAAAATGTAATATTATTTCCTGTTTATTTTATTAGTATTAATCACTAATATTGATTAAACAATTATCTACAATACTAAATCAATATGCGATTATTTTCAATCATAATTTTAATCAGTACTATTACTTTCGGACAAACATTCGAATTCGTGAACACGTTTGGCAGGTTTAAAGGAGCTAATTCATTTTATATCAATCCAACCGGAATAATTTATGTTACAGATTCGGTTACTGATGAAATTTATATGCTTGATACACTCGGAAATACTATTCACTCAATCGGGGGGTACGGATGGAGTGAAAGTGCTTTTGATAATCCGGTTGATGTTTTTGCTGACGCTTTAAAAGTTTTTGTAACCGATAAAAATAACCATCGCATTCAGAGATTCGATAAAAACTTAAATTATAATTTTCAAATTTTTACACGTGAAAGTTCAGTTGAAAAAGAAAGATTCGGATACCCGCTCAGTGCGGTTATGTCTAACCAGGGAGATGTTTTCATTTTAGATTCCGAAAACCTGCGCATATTAAAATTTGATATCTTCGGAAATTTTATCCAAAACTTTGCTGGGTACGATTATGGAAATTATTCACTAACAAATCCGAAGCAACTCGCGATTTCAATGCAGAACAACATTTTTGTAATTGATGCTAATACAATTTTAATCTTCGATCAGTTTGGCAATGGAATTGGACGAGCAGAGGGAAAGGTAGAATTTAGGGGTATTAAAATTATTTTTAATGAGCTTGTTGTTAATACAGGTAAAAAAGTATTTCACGCAAATCTCCTAAATCCTGAATTAAATATTGGAGAAGTAAAATTAATTGGAATTGAAGAAGAATTTCAAATTATCTCTGCATTGATTTTTAATAAAAAACTGTATCTTCTAACAAAAAATCAAATCCTCGTTTTCAATAAATCCGAATCGTAGGTTGTTTACACTTCAATTAAATACTGCAGCAAATTATCCAACACGTTTAAATTATAAGCTTACTATTTTCAGGTTGATGCTCTTTACATTACTACTTTTTTGGAGTATGGGATTTTTATATCCATTTCTATTTGCAAAATTAAACAACGCATTTTTCGAATTCATTTTCACAACCTTTTATTCAAGCGTATGTCATCAGGAAAGCGAAAAATGCATTTCTATCGGTAGTCAGCAAATGTTTGTTTGTTCAAGATGCTGCGGGATATATTTTGGAGCGCTACTTTCAGCGTTGGTCATTTTTCCTTTAAGGCAAATTGAAATAAAAAAAAATATGCTATTTATAACACTACTAATTTTGTGCACAGATGTTCTATTTGTCTTGATTGGAATTTACGATTACTCAAAATCTATTTCTTTCATTACAGGTTTAATTTTTGGTAGCACAGTTTATTTATATTTGATAAATGAATTAGAACATTTTTTATTCACTTCAAAAAATAAATTCAGCAAATGAATAAAAAATATTTACCGGCTCTTGTCTGCGGATTCGGAGCATCAGTATTAACAACAATCCCCGGACTCGAAAGCTTTGCATGCTGTTTACTTGTTCCCATCGCTTCAATAATTTCAGTTAGACTGTATAATAAAGCAAATCATGCAATGGCAAAACTTAATACGGGAACAGGGGTTATGCTTGGATTACTAACAGGATTATTCGCTGCCGGGTTTGCAAGTGTTTTTGAAGTGATAATTACATACATGACAAAAACAAATGATTTAGTTGCAGGTTATCCGCAGGCAGAACAGGTAATACGCGATTTAAACCTCGGCGATGCAGCTAAAGAATCCCTTGAGCTTTTGAAAAATATGATCTCAGAAATTCAAACAAAAGGATTTTCTTTTTTATACACTGCGATTATTGCGTTTAGTAATTTATTAACTTACTCCATTTTCGGAATACTCGGCGGTGTTATCGGAACTGCACTTATTAACCGTAAAAATAGATTGAACTAAAGTATGATTGCAGTGTTTATATTTTTTCTTCACTTTTTATTTGTAATAATAATGTTTACAAAAAAGTGGCAGGAAGATGGGTTATCCTCTGGCTTATTAAATGTTGCACTTATACTAATTTTGTTCGCAGTAGGATGGACCATTACAAATTTGCTGGCAAAATTTTTAATGGAACCGGAAGGCTTGGGTCTCTACTTTGATAGAGATACTTTCTCTTTAACTTTGCTGACTTTAGGGGAAATTATTTTTTATAAAATATATTATAAAGAACCAGTTACTGCAATCGATAGGGGAACACAATAATTGCAGTCTGCTCCGCTTGTTTTTGATTCGGATTCAATGCTTCAAATCTCCATTGCCTCAACGAATTAATTGCTGCATTCTCCAAGCGTGTATCTGCTTTAATTTTTGGAATAATCGTTCCTACAGTTCCATCCGGAAGAATTGTAAACTGTAGTTTAATGTTTACCTCTTTTTTTACACCTTCTGGATACTGTGGAAGAATAAAGCTGTAAATTTTGCGCGTTCCCTTTCCACCCCAGTCAATATCAAATCCAAAACTTCCCTCACCTTCTGCTTCGTTTCCCTGCCCTGTTGAAGAAACATTTGAAGTAACGGTTTCTGTACTTATTTCACCTCTCGTTTCAGAAACTTCTCGATCATCATCTGCAGGTTTAATAATATTATTATCGGAAGTGGTTTCCGATTTTGGCAATTCTACTTCTGTAACTTCTTCATTCTTATTTTCAGTATTATTCACTTCACTGTTTTCGGAGATTTCTTCAATTTGATCAATCTTGTTACCTTCCGCACCTGATGAACCATATTCATCGGATATTCCGAATGAGAGTTCCACAAATTCCGATGCAGTATAATCGAAAGAAAGATTAATAGCTAGTAATAATAAAATGGCAATTGAATGAATTACCACTGAAATAGTATAAGACATTCCCGCGTTTTTTTTCGAGGTCATAGCAAACCTCCTATGGTTTTTCCTTTTCCGTTTCAATAGTGAATTTACCAATGCCAACAGATTTGGCAGCATCAATTACTTTTATAACTAAATCGATCTGTACTGTTTTATCCGCTCTTATAACAAGATTATTTTCATCAGAAATTCCTTTTATTTCTTTTAGCTTTTCTTGAAGTAAATCAATATTCGTCTCTTCGGTGCCAGCATAAATCACACCTGCTGAAGTGATTGTGACTAAAAGTTTAGTCGGCTCCGATTTTTCTTCAGTATCGGAACCAGGCAACTTAACTTTAACACCAGTCTGGATGACGAACTGAGATGTTAGCAAAAAGAATATAACCAGAAGTAATACTATATCAGTAAGTGAAGAATATGAAAATATGCTCAATGGCTGGTTTGATACATTAAATTTCATTGCGATTCCTTAAATGTCTATTTCAACTTCATCATCAATTTCAACACCTTCACCAGATATATCCTGCATGGTATCAACAACATCATTTGCAACAGTTTCCATATCAGCTACAAACCGTTTAACTGAATTTAGAAAGTAATTATAGAATGCGAATGCGGGTATTCCAACAATCAATCCGAATGCAGTAGTTGTTAAAGCTTCCCAGATTCCGCCCGCGAGATCGCTCGGGTTTGCTGCACCGGCAAGATCTTCAATAGTCATAAAAGCTTGAATCATTCCAGTAACAGTACCCAAAAAACCAATTAAGGGGGCAACACCTGCTATAGTAGCTAGAATTGATAATCCTTTTTCAAGTTTACCGATTTCCTGTCTTCCGGCGTTCTCAATTGCTTCCTTTACACGTGCGTGTCCTAATCCAAATTTCTTTAAACCTTTGCGAACCATATTAGCTATTGGGGATTTTTCCTGCATGCAAAAAGATGCTGCTCCGCTCATATCCTTATTTTTTATAAATCCCCTTAAACGAACCATAAATGCGGGAAGATTTATTTTAGCTTTGCGTAAAACTAAAAACCGATCAATTATTACAGCAAGCCCAACTACAGAGCAAAATAAAATTGCCCACATAAGGGGACCGCCCTTTAAAAAAATATCAAATAAATTCATAGCATCCCGTAAGATTATTTTTAATTTCTATTTTTAATTAAAAAGTCTTCTGCATGTTTTACAGAAGTAAAATCGCCAACTTTAATTCTATACCAGGTTCCTCTTCCCGGCAGGTCGGCAATTTCAATAAAAGCATTGTAACCTTGGTTCCTGAATTTTTCAGCTTCAACTTCTGCAGTCTCATAAGTTTTATATGCTGCAACCTGGACGATATAGTAGTCTTTATACTTAGAAATATTTTTATTTGTTATAGTCTGGCTAATTTCGGTTTTCGTTACAGTTTCAGTTTTAGATTCTACTTTCTCCTCAATTTTACCAACGCTTTTTTGCTCTGCCGGAACTTTCTTATCAGGTTCCTTCACTTTCACTTTAGGATTTTCTTCAACCAGTTTCAATTCTTCTTTAAATACTGATGGATCAATTCCTGAAATTTCATTATAGTCTTCAGATTTTGAATAAGGATAAGTAACTGCAAATTCAAAATCTCTTTCAATAATATTTACGTGTGGCGGTGGTGTTATTTTTAGCACAACATTTTCAGGTTCGCTCGAAATTATTGAATCTTTTTCCAGGTAAATATAAACTGCTACAATTGCTATTATTAAAATTCCCAATGGAATTGCCAATGGAAGAACACCTCTCTTGCGGCGGTGGTAATCAAATCTCTCTTTTGATTCTGAAAGGCTAATAGAATCCTTTTTAAATAAGAATTGTTTTTTCTTCTTTTTTTTCTTTTTCCTGGTCTCTAATTGATACGTTTCCGACTTAGACTTTACCGGTGTAAAATCATCTTCTATCTTTTTAACTTTTCCCAACTTTGTTTCTTCTGTTCCAATTTGTTCAATTTCATCTTCATTCGGTTTTTCTTTTTTTCCCGATTCATTTGGGATATAAGTTCTAACACGT
>CBDUAV010000151.1:0-5202 GCA_965365225.1 uncultured Ignavibacteria bacterium
TATTAACTAACCATCAGGTGGAGTTATGCACAAAATATTACTCACTATTATACTTCTCTTTTTTCTAACAAACAACTCATTCACACAGCCAATTGAGCGTGACCAGGTAGAAGAAAAATACAAATGGAATCTTGCGGATATTTATCCTTCTGTAGAAGCCTGGCAGGCAGATGTTGATATGATGAATGCAGAAGTGGATAAACTTGCAAACTTTAAAGGAACGCTCGGTGAAAGTTCCGATGCTCTTTTTACAGCGTTAAATACCGGTAACGATCTTGTTAAAACTTTATGGCAAGCATGGATTTATGCAAGCAACTTAAGCAACGAAAATCTGAACATTTCAGAGAATCAAGCTTTGTTACAGCAAATGAGAGCGCTTGGGACAAAGTTTGGAGAAGTTACAGCTTATATGGAACCTGAAATTCTTCAGATACCAAAAGAGAAAATTGAACAGTTTTTCACAGAAAAACCGGAACTCGCTGATTATGATATGTATATAGATAACATTCAGAGATTACGTGAACATACACTAACCGAAGCCGAAGAAAAAATTCTTGCTAGCTTTGGATTGATTGCTGGAAATCAGAATGAGGTATACGGAATATTTAACAATGCGGAGAAACCATTTCCAAAAGTTACTCTTTCAACTGGAGAGGAAGTTGAATTAACACCATCAGCATATACAAAATACCGTACGGCCGAAAACAGAGGTGACAGAGAATTAGTAATGAAAGCTTTGTTTGAAAGCTACGGCGATTTTAAAAATATGCTCGGTGCAAATTTGGGTGGGAAAGTTAAAAAAGACTGGGTTTATGCGAAAAACAGAAAATATGAATCATCACTTGAAGCTGCTTTAAATTCAGATAATCTGCCTACTGAAGTTTATTCTACATTAATTGAACAGGTTAACAATAACCTTCCAACTCTTCATCGTGCTTTAGATTTGAAAAAAAGAATGCTTGGTTTGGATGAACTTCATTACTATGACCTTTATGTACCATTAGTTCAAAAAGTTGATATGAGCTTCACGGTAACAGAAGGACAAAATGTATTGCTTGATGCTCTAAAACCATTGGGGAACGAATACGTTACAGTGCTTCAAAAATCCTACGATGACAGATGGATTGATTATATACCAACAGTTGGCAAGAGAAGCGGGGCTTATTCAACAGGTGGAGCTTACGATGTTCATCCTTTTATATTGATGAACTGGACAGATGACTTTGAATCTGTTTCAACACTTGCACACGAGCTTGGGCACACAATGCACAGCTATTTTTCAAATAAGACACAGCCGTTTGCTAAATCAGATTATGCTACTTTTGTTGCCGAAATAGCATCAACGGTTAATGAAAATCTTCTAAATGATTATATGGTTAAAAATGCAAAGAGTGATGAAGAAAAACTTTACATCCTGGGCAGTTACCTAGAGCTATTAAGAACAACTATCTTCCGTCAAACATCCTTTGCTGAGTTTGAATGGGAAATTCACAAAAAAGTTGAAGCTGGTGAACCAATTACCGGCGAGGGAATGTGCGAAATTTATTTCGATATTGTTAAACGATATTATGGACATGATGCCGGGCATTGTGTGGTTGATGATTACATTCAGTATGAATGGTCATATATCCCTCATTTCCTGGGGTATAATTATTATGTTTTCCAGTACGCAACTTCACTTATTTACGGAACCGCTCTGGTTGAAAAAATGATTGCGGAAGGCCAGCCAGCAGTTGATGCATACTATAATATATTAAAAGGCGGTGGATCGAAATACGCTCCCGAATTAATTATGGACGCCGGAATAGATCCTATGTCTCCGGAACCTGTTGCATTAACAATGCAAAAAATGAATAGGGTTATGGACCAGATGGAAGAGATTTTGAGCAGAATGGATAATTAATTATTGAATAGATAGACCATATCTTCCTATTTTGGCTGTCACGGTCGTACCGTGACAGCTTTCTTTTTTTCGTAAACTTTATACTATTTTACCTATCAATAGATAATTAAAGCCCTTTCGTTACATTTTTGTGATGTATTTAATTTTATCCTTTTTTAACTTACTTCCAATTGTTATAATGAAAACAAAAATCAGAGGATAGTAAATGAAACATATAGTTATATCTGTTTTTTTCATGCTAATGTTTACTTCGACCCTTTTTTCTCAGGAAGACAGAAAAGTATTAGTCGAAATTTTTACAAACTCACATTGCTCACTATGCCCAACTGCTCACAACATAATTGATAATTATCTGGCCGGTCCTAATGGAGATAAAATAAGCTATATATACTACCACATGGTTTATCCTTATTCCGATGATCCTCTATACTGGGAAAGTATGGAAGGCTCGGATGCACGGAATAATTATTACAATCCTATTTCAGCTACCCCGCAAGGCTGGTTTGACGGAGATTATCAGGGCAGTTCTTCAGGATGGACGGCAAGTTTGGATAACTTAGTTGGCACACAAAGCCCTTTAAAAATTATTCTAAATGGAACACGCAACACAACTCAGTTTAACATAAATGCGCAGCTTACCAGAACAGGTAACATAGCAGATAATGATCTTGTAATACATTTTATTGTGGTTGAAGATTTGTATTACGATGGGAGAAACAGTGTTTCGAATCACAAACATGTAATGAGAAAAATGCTACCAACACCGGGCGGGCAATCATTTTCAATAAATTTAAATGAGACTAAGGACATTCCTCAAACAATCACTCTCGATCCCTTGTGGGATGCGGATAGCTTAAATGTTGTGGTTTTTGTTCAGAGTGCAGCATCAAAGACAATTTATCAATCGGAAACAATTAATTACAGCGATTTAACCGTAACAAGTTTGAGCGATGATGATGAATTACCGACTGAATTTGTTCTTGAACAAAACTATCCAAACCCGTTTAACCCCTCTACAAAAATTAGTTTTACAATTCCAAGTTCCGGATTTACATCATTAAAAATTTACAATGTATTAGGTAACGAAGTTACAACTTTGCTAAATGGCGCACTGCAAGCAGGAAAACACAATATAAACTTCAATGCAACCAATCTCTCCAGCGGAACATATTTTTATAAACTAAGCTCTGGTAATTTTGTTGAAACAAAAAAAATGATGTTCTTAAAATAATTCAAGTAGCATAACTCTAATTCTAAACCCCTGCTTAATAAAATAAGCTTGGATTTATATAACTAACCTTCTATTAGAATAACCAGGAACGACTAAAATATCGGCTAATGACAACCGGTGCGCCAGAATTGACAAGTGACTATTTGTAATATCACATTTAGTAGAAATTGTTATTAAACGATTGGGTACAAAAGTTGTCTGGACTAGATATTTGAGCAAGTGTTGTCTCAAGCCCATTTTTGTATTCAAATAAATTTTAATTCATTATACTTTAGAGGTGGTTGTATATGACATTAGCAACAATAACATTCTGGGATGAAGATTTTGATAAATACGGAATACCAAATATCCTTCATAGTTATTTAGTATCAGTTTTTGTAAATCAGGTAATAGGCGGTGGGGATAAAATAATAAAAATTGTTCCCTTAACTGAAAAATCCCCAAAGCCATCCAATGATCATCCACTTATTATTAAAAACTCTACTAAAGAGGAAGCTATTACAGAAGGATTCAATATCCTAAAAGAAATGCCCAAGCTAAAAGAGTTGAAGTCCAGTAAAACTATTATACATTCTAAAGAAAAAAAACCACAACTTTTAAGCAATTGGTAAGTGTGGAGTATGAACAGACAGGTATAAGTACTTTTTCAATTGATTAAAACTACTCTAACCCATTTAATCCTTCAACAAAGATTAGTTATATAATTGCTAAAACTAGTTTTGCTTCACTTAAAATTTACGATGTGTTGGGGAATGAAGTATCAACTTTAATAAATAAGGAACTACAAAACAGAAGTTACGAATACAATTTTGAAGCAATTGGTTTAACAAGTGGAATATATTTCTATAAACTGCAAGCTGGTAATTTTATTGAGACAAAGAATATGATTCTAATGAAATAATAAGTATTAATATATATAATATTATTAAAGCCCCACTATTTATGTGGGGTTTTTTATTAAAGCTGATTTTGTTTTTAATTCAAAGATTATTGATATTCCCTCTATAGTTTAATCCACTTCTAATTTAATTCAAAATTACTCAATTCAATTTAACAGGAGGTTACTATGAAACCACTTTTTTTATCAACTGCTTTGCTTGTTTGTTTCATTCTTGGAGTAAGTGAAAATACTTATTCACAGAATGCTGATCTTTATGATCAGGGAACAGTTTGGTCATTAACTTTTGTAAGAACAGGTGCAAACTTAACGGATGATTATTTGAAAGATCTTACCAGGACCTGGAAAGCATCTATGGAAGAGGCAAAGAAGGAAGGCTTAATTGTTTCTTACAAAGTCCTTCTTGGTCCTGCAGCCAATGAAGATGATTTTAATCTTGTTCTAATGATTGAAAATGAAAACATGGCTGTGTTTGATTACGATCCGGAGAGAGATGCAAAGTTTGATGCAATACAAAAGAAAGTTGCTGAATCTATGAAAGGTGAATTTGATTCAACTGTCGAAAATTATGAAAACATCAGGCAGCTTTATGGCACCAAGCTTATGAGAGAAATATATCTGAAATAAATAATCTTTAAACAAATTAATTCAACACACCCCGTCTAATTTTTAGTCGGGGTTTTTGTTTGCCTCTAACAAGTTTATTCTTCTTGCTATTGGTCAGATAATAGTATATGTTCTTATAGAAAGAAGATTACTTAACTTAAGAAAGGCTTTATAGCCATAACTACGCTATCCCCTCATCTCTAAAACTACTCTTTTCTTCTTAAAGTTGAATACAATACTCTGATTGTAATTATGTAACTGTGTAAGCATTTTCATTAATTATCATATGGTGTCGACTTTTTATAAATGTTCGAGTCACTTCTCGGAAAGCGCGGGCATTTTTTCTGCTCAACTAATTAATTTCAATTGACCTGGTATGTAAATATTTCTCAAATTATTTAATAGGAAAAGAATAAATGGAACAACAACTCGAAGAAATCCGTGAACAACAAAAAGCATCATGGAATCAATTTTCACCCGGCTGGAAAAAGTGGGATGATCTAACAATGGATTTTTTGAAGCCAATGGGTGATGAGATTATACGTCTGCTCAAACCAAAAAATA
>CBDUAV010000152.1:0-5188 GCA_965365225.1 uncultured Ignavibacteria bacterium
TGGTAATTCCTGCAAAGAAAGTTTTAAAATTCAGAATTTCAAAATCAGCAAAAGACGCTGCTTTGAAGTAATTTTTAATTTCTGTTTATTAAGGCGAAGGATGATTTATTGTTCTTCGCCTTTTTTTATTATTAGTAGGATTTATGAATGAAATAATCATTAAAAAAGAGGATACTCTCGATCCCGGGGAATTCAGAGAAGTCCTTATTAAAAGCACGCTGGGTCAGCGCAGACCGGTTGACGATTTCGAAAGAATAAAACAGATTTGCAGAAATTCTAACCTGACTGTCACTGCAAGAAAAGATGTTAAATTAATTGGAGTTGCACGCTCTATTACAGATTTTGTTTTTTGTACTTATTTATCAGACCTTGCTGTTGATATTGAATATCAGAATAAAGGAATTGGTAAAAAATTAGTTTGGCAGACAAAAAAGCAAACTCCAAAAGCAAAGTTAATTCTTCTCTCAGCTCCTACGGCCACTGAATACTACCCTAAGATAGGAATGAAAAAACATAATTTCTGCTATGTGCTGGATGATATAAAAGATTTGATTTGAGCATTATTACTTTAGTTAATCTTTATTTCACTTTTATTAATTTTGTTCTGCTGAAAAGGTAAATATTTACTTTTTGTAAAAAGGATTTAAAATGATTAGAAATATTTTTTTATCAATGATTTTTATTATTTCAATCAGCTATTCTCAGATAATTCACGATATAATTCAACCGGTGAATTTAAATCAGGATGGGATTACCGGTATTGTTTTAAGTGATTTGTTTTATTCAGACAATTACGATATGAAACTTCAATCAAACAAAAACGTAAAATCCTGGTTAAACTCTGCGGGCGATTCACTTTTTTTTCTGCCGCAAAATAATTTCACTGGTCTTGATCTTGTTTCATTCGAATTAGGTAATAAAACTTATGAAATTCCTGTTAAGCTGAATAAAACCAAAACGTACAAATTCACATATAAGCCTGAACCGACTGACAAGCAGGTAAACTTATTCGGGCAGTTCAACAGCTGGAACAGGCAGAACTTACCGATGAAGGATTTAAACAAAGATGGAATATTAGAAATAGAAATTCCTTTGGATCCTGGTAGATACGAATACAAGTTTTTTGTTGACGGCAAGGAATTGATTGACCCCGAAAACCCTGTAAAAGTTCCAAACGGTTTGGGAGACTTTAATTCTGTTCGTGTGATTGAGGAAGATGCAATTGATAAAATGTTTCTTCATATTCTCGGAAAAGAAGAAACATCAGGTAAGTTAAAATTAAAATTCTATTTTGAAAATATCGATAGAGATGATCTTGTAGATCCTGAATCAGTAATTGCACTTTCTGATAATCAAAAATTTCTTTCCGATCAAATCGAAATAAATGGAAGAGAAATTATTTTATCACTTCAGAAGAAATATTTGATGGGAAGTCACTCGGTTAGAATCGCTGTAAACCGAAATGGGAAGCACAGCAACATTCAAACAGTTCAGCTTAACAATGGAAAAGTTGCAGGCGCATCGAATTATCGAACTTTACACGATCAAATAATCTACAGTATAATGATCGATCGTTTTAATAACGGCGACAGGTCAAATGATAATCCCGTAGCGCACGATTCGTTATTTACTCGGGCAAATTATCGGGGCGGCGATCTAAAAGGAATAATTGATAAAATTGAAGAAGGATACTTTACCAAACTCGGCGTAAACACTTTTTGGATTTCTCCGATTGTTGATAATACAAACAACGCCTACCGCGAGTATCCCGCGCCGCATCGCTATTACACAGGCTACCATGGCTACTGGCCTGTTTCATCTACAAAAGTTGAAGAAAAATTCGGCAATATGGATGTAGCCCGCGAACTTGTTGAAACTGCGCATGCAAATGATATTAATATTCTTTGGGATTTTATTTCAAATCATATTCATCAGGAACATCCATTCTGGAAAGAGCATCGCAACTGGTTCGGCAAACTTGATCTCCCAAACGGCAGGAAAAATTTGCGTCTCTGGGATGAATACCGATTAACAACCTGGTTTGAACCTTACATGCCATCATTTGATTATTCCGGCTCGATTGATGCTCTTGAATTTATGACCGACAATGCCCTTTGGTGGTTAACTGTTACAGATGCAGATGGCTATAGGCACGATGCAGTAAAACATGTTCCAAACGAATTTTGGAGAATGCTCACGCAAAAAACAAAAAGCAGAATTGAAATCCCTTTAAATAAAAAATTGTATCAGATTGGAGAAACTTTCGGAGGTATTGATTTAATTAATTCATATGTAAATAACGGACAGTTGAATGCACAGTTCAACTTTAATCTTTACGATGTTGCAATCCCAACTTTTTTAGACGAAAGTGCTTCATTTAAATTACTAGATTACCAGATGCAAAAAAGTTTCCAGGTTTTTGGTTACAACAATTTGATGGGTAACATAATGGACAGTCATGATAAAATTCGTTACATGGCTTATGCAGATGGTGATCTTGAAATAAATGATGGAAGGGCTAAGGAGATTGGATGGATAGATCCGCCGCAAGTTGATAATCCCACCAGCTATGAAAAATTAAAATTACATCTTGCGTACATTCTAACGATTCCGGGTATACCAATTATTTACTATGGTGATGAGTTTGGTATGACGGGTGCAGCCGATCCTGATAACAGGAGAATGATGAAATTTGATAATCAGCTTAGCGAAATTGAAAAGCAGACAATGGAAGATGTAAGCAAATTGATTCATATCAGGAAAGACCATCCTTCACTGCGTTATGGAGATTTTCTAACTCTACAAGCAGATGAAAATATTTATGCTTATTTAAGATCGGATATGAATGAAAGAATTCTTACCATCATTAATAAAAATCCGAGCGTAAAGAATATTAAATTGGTTCTACCGGCAGTCTATAAACTTGAGGAAGCAAAAGACTTAATAACCGGGGATAGAGTTGAAATAATAAATAATCAAATTGAACTAAATATAAGGGGTATTGATTACCTAATCTTAAGACTTAATTAGTTCCGGGGATACGTCTAAATTGTATTTTAAAAACCAAAAAGTGAAAACAAATTGAAAAAAATATTTTTTATAATCATAACATTGCTAATCAGTATTTCCTGCGGTGAGAAGAAAGAACAAATAAATAAAAGTGAATTGGAATTAAAGATGAATCAAATTGCAGAAAACTATGTTAAGCTGGTTCTTGAAATCGGATTATACAGACCCGAATATGTCGATGCATATTACGGACCTCAAAGCTGGAAACCTGATAAGAGCACTAAGCAGGATGTTGACTCGATACTTATTTCTTCGCTAAATAAAAAAGCCGATTATCTTTTAAATATGCTTGACCAGTTGGGTGAGTACAATGCGACCGAACTTGAGACTCTGAGATACAGATTTCTCTATAAACAGCTTCTTTCCATCAAAGGAATGATAGCGATAATCTCGGGAGCCGGATTTACCTTTGAAAAAGAAGCGCAGATTTTATATGATGCAAATACTCCGCACTATGATAAAGAACATACTGCCGAAGTATTAAAGAAATTGGATGATATTCTTCCTGGTAAAGGAAATTTAGATGAACGATACAATCGATTTATAGACCTGTTTATTATACCCAAAGAAAAAATTGATGCTGTTTTTGATTTGACCATGAAAGAATGCAGAAAAAGAACATTGGAGTACATTGCACTGCCAGAGAGTGAAAAATTTGAAGTGGAATATGTGAGCGGAAAACCATGGGGCGCATATAACTGGTTCAAAGGAAATTTTTTTAGTGTTATAGAAATAAACACCGACGTGCCAATAACAATTGACAGAGCAATTGGTCTTTCGGCACATGAAGGTTATCCGGGACATCATCTTTTTAATTCTCTACTCGAACAAAAACTTGTTAAAGACCGGGGATGGGTTGAGTATTCTGTTTATCCGCTATACAGCCCAATATCCTTAATAGCAGAAGGAACGGCAAACTTTGGAGAAAAATTAATTTTTCCGGGGAACTCAAAAATTAAATTTATGAAAAATTTTCTTTTCCCTCAGGCGGGATTAGATACCAGTCTCGTTGAGAAGTATATTCAGGTTTTAGAGTTGCTCAATAAAATTCGTTTTGTAAGTAATGAGGCTGCAAGAAACTATATTAACGGAGAATGGGATAGAGAAAGGGCAGTAAAATTTTTAGTTGAATACAGCCTAAACACACCCGAAAAAGCGGAGAAGAAATTAGATTTTATAGAGTTTTATCGGTCTTATGTTATTAATTATAGCTACGGGCTCGAAATGGTTACTAAATTTATTGAACAAAATGGCGGAACGGAGGATGATTTAAGGAGAAGATGGGAATTATTTGAGCAGCTTTTAACTTCCCCGCAAACTCCATCAGGTTTGCTTGATTAGTTTAGTTCATCTTTTAAATTTTCTGCAAATTTTTTAAATGAATAACTGTCTAAGGAGACTTCACTAATTATTTCCTGGATCAATTCTTTATTCAATTTTTCAAAATCTTTTTCATGTGGTGAAATTATAATGCCACCTAAGTCTATTGCAGCAGGACTAACCATCAATTTCCGGGGATCTTCGTTATAATAACTTTTTGGGCGGTGTTTGCTTCTCAAAAATACAATTATATTAAACCCAAATTCTTTATCGTATTTACATAGTAAATTCATCATCGGCTCATTTAATTCGTTGGAATATTTTGAATAGCACCTGTATAAACTTTCAAATAATCTAACTGCAGAATCTAAATCTAAGGCTTCAACAAAAATTATTGTCCTCAATCCGTCATTTAGAGATGAAACAGTATTTTGTCCATCGTTAAGAAGAATATTCCCAAAATCATTTTTTAGTTGAAAAATATCATTTTCAATAGGCATCAAAAGTTTTGTGCCGGCCTGAAAATGCAAATGGTCAGGAGCAGAAGCACCACAATCAGGTCCGTTATAAATAAGAGTGTACTTCTTCGAAAGTTGTTTTGTTATCTCTAAAAATTCTTTAATATTTTTTTTAATACCCTGCGATTTATGCTTCAGTAGTGACACTGTGAAATGCTGTGGGAAAATAGGATATGGATTGCATAGGAGTAAATAACGATCGTTCAGTAATATTCCTTTTTGTTCAACCGGTAAATTTTCTACACATAAGAAACAGCGCCGGCTGTTTATACCTTCTTCAC
>CBDUAV010000153.1:0-4946 GCA_965365225.1 uncultured Ignavibacteria bacterium
CAGGTAGAAATTGTATACGATGGTCCAGAACAGGGAGATATCGGCGGAAAAGCAGATGTATCAACCGGAGGCGGAAACATTAAAATTGGTAGTGTATCCGGTAGTGCTGATATTTCTACCGGCGGAGGCAATATTAGTCTCGAAAGTGCAAAAGGAAAAATTGATGTTAGCACTGGTGCAGGAAACATCACTCTTAAAAATATTACAGGTTATGTAGACGGAAGTACAGGAGCTGGAGATATTTATGCGGAACTGATTCCTGATGGAAATACTAAAAGCGATTTAACAACGGGTATCGGTGATATTGAGCTTTATATTCCTGCCTCTGTAAATGCCACAATTATTGCTTCTACTACCGTTTATATGTGGAGTGGTGATGAATCTGATCTTGATAAAATCCGCTCTGATTTTGAGCCAACAAATATTAAAAGAAACAAAGAGCGTAAAACTATTGAGGTTACTTACGTACTTAATGGCGGTGGAAGTACGATTGAAGTAAGTACCGGAATGGGAGAGATTGATATCAAGAAAAAGTAATTGAAAATTTTTTATCATTTATTGTAACCGTTTATAAAATAAAAATTACTTGCTCTTACAATAATTAAGATTTTTAAACGTTGACTAACTAAAAGAACCGTAGTTGATGCGGTTCTTTTAGTTTACACGAGTTGGAAATGAAACTTATAAGGCTTTTCTTCGTCCATAACATTGGTTCTTTTAATTTATGAACTAAGACAATGATCAGATTTTTACTTTGCATCATAACAACTTTACTTATTACTGTTTCTATTTACGGAGTGGACACTCTCAGTGTGAAAAATAAAGATGTAACTATCCGAGCAGTAAAAATTAATTCTCCTATTGTCATTGATGGCAAACTAACTGAGCAGGTTTGGCAAAATGGAAGAGGTTTTGAAAACTTTTTTCAAAGAGATCCCGTTGAAGGTGCAGCCGCATCAGAAAAAACGATATTAAAATTAGCCTATGATGAAAACGCACTTTATATGGGAGTAAAAATGTTCGACTCATCTCCTGATTCTATTATGGCAAGATTAACAAGGAGGGATGAATGGGTTGATTGCGATAACATTATGTTGTGTCTGGATCCGTACAATGATAAACGCAGCGGATACTACTTTGCACTCAATGCTGCCGGTACCCAAATGGATGGTATATTTTATAATGATAGCTGGGATGATGGTTCCTGGGATGGTGTATGGGAAGGGAAAGTTTATAGAAATGCAGAAGGATGGTCAGCAGAAATGAAAATTCCTTTTTCCCAGATGAGATTCAGTCAATCTGAAAATATGATTTGGGGAATAAATTTCAGAAGGATAATCGGACGTAAGAATGAGTATGATTATCTGGTGTTCATTCCTAAAACTGAAAGTGGTTTCGTTTCTCATTTTGCAAGCTTAACAGGATTTGAGAGTATTTCTTCCTCCGGACAGATAGAAATTCTACCCTATGTCACTACTCGCGCTGAGTATCTTCAGTTTGAAGATGGAGATCCTTTTAATCAAGGCTCAAAATATATTCCTGGTGCCGGTGCGGATTTTAGAATGGGGATTGGTTCCAATCTTACATTAAATGCAACTGTAAATCCTGATTTCGGACAAGTAGAAATTGATCCGGCTGTTATCAATTTAAGTGATGTAGAAACTTTCTTTGATGAAAAGAGACCATTCTTTATTGAAGGTTCATCAACGTTTAATTTTGGATATGGAGGTGCACGCAGCTATTGGGGCTTCAATTGGGGCTCACCCGATTTTTTCTACAGCCGAAGAGTCGGAAGACAACCGCAGGGTAGTGCTCCTGATGCAGATTTTGTTGATTATCCAGCAGGTACTCATATTCTCGCCGCGGGTAAATTAACAGGAAAACTCGATGACAACTGGAATGTAGGAACAATTCATAGTGTAACTAAAAGAGAGTACACGCGTATTTCGAATAATGGAATTCAATCGGATGCAGAAGTTGAACCGCTTTCTTACTATGGTGTACTTAGAATTCAAAAAGAATTTAATGAAGGACGAAATGGCATTGGCGGTATCTCTACTGCTACTTTTAGGGGATTTAGAGATGATAGATTACGCGATGAGCTGAATAAAAATGCATTTTCATTAGGTCTGGATGGCTGGACTTTTTTCGATGAATCCAAAACATGGGTTTTAGCCGGGTGGGCAGGTTTAAGTCATCTAAACGGTAACAAACAAAGAATTACTGCTCTTCAGCAGGATTCAAGACACTATTTTCAAAGACCCGATGTATCTCACGTAACTGTAGATTCAAATAAAACTTCACTTACAGGTTACGCAGGCAGATTTCACATTAACAAACAAAAGGGAAACCTTTTTGTAAACACTGCGTTTGGTTTTGTTACTCCAGCATTCGATGTAAATGATCTTGGATTTATGTGGCGTGCAGATAAATTAAATTGGCATGCAGGTGCTGGGTATGAATGGACTGATCCGACTAAAATTTACAGGTATACAAATATCGGTGCAGCAATTTTTCAGAATTTTGATTTTGGAGGAACTAAAACCTGGGAAGGAATTTTTCATTTTGGATTTATGGAATTTGCAAATTATTATTCTGCTGATTGGAACGCTGCTTACTATACAGAATCTTTTAATAATACACGAACAAGAGGGGGACCGCTTACTTTAAATCCTCCGGGCTATCAAACTTCAATTTGGCTTTCGTCAGACAGCCGCAAAGATTGGGAGATTGGTTTAGGTGCAGGCACTTTTCAAACAAATCCCTCTTACGATTGGTTTGTTGAGGTTGGATTTGACTGGCGTCCTGTTCCGAATCTTTTATTTTCTATCAATCCTCAATTTTCCAGAGTTTTTGAATATGCACAATATGTAGATACTTTTGATGATGCAGCTGCCACAAACACTTACGGTAAGAGATATGTTTTTGGCGAACTCGACCAAAAAACTCTTTCTGCAAGTGTAAGACTTAACTGGACATTTACACCACAGTTAAGTCTACAATTGTATCTTCAGCCGTTAATTTCTTCTGGCGATTATAATAATTTTAAAGAGTTGGAATCGCCTGGAACATATAACTTTATAAAATATGGTGAGAATGGTTCAACTTACAATCCGGAAACTGGCACTGCTGATCCAGATGGTAGCGGACCTGCAGAGGAAATTGAAATATCTAACCCTGATTTCAATGTTCGCTCGCTTAGGGGCAATGCAGTTTTACGTTGGGAATATTTACCTGGCAGTGTAATTTATTTTGTTTGGACTCAAACCAGATCAGATGAAGAAGAAATTGGCGATTTTCAGTTTAAGAAATCAATGTCCAGACTATTTTCTGCGGAGCCGGATAATATCTTTATGATTAAAGTAACTTATTGGCTAAATTTTTAACCACTTCTATTACTCAGACAAACTAAAATTAAACTTAGTTAACTTTGCAAAAAAAGAATTGCAAATTCTGTATATTATTTACCTTAGGAAGCAACTAATGGATACTTTTAAAATTGATTGCTCGAATTTTCACTCACCTATTGGATTAAATATTCGTGATACAAAAGCTGAAGAAATTGCACTTGGAATTTCCACTGAAATTCAATTTGTTTACAGTAAAAATCTCTAAATACAATAAATTTTAGAATATTACCGAATTAAAACCTTTGTTTGAGCAAACTGCAATAGAAAAACGAAAAGAGAAAAGTGGAAGTGAATCTTTCAGCCAAGTTCAAAATTCAACTGCACTCTGGGCATTTAGTGAAGCCGGGTTTGGTGGTGTGCTGCACATAACAAGACTACCCTTTAAAGGTATTTTTATTGCGGGCGCTGCAACTCTTTTCATCAGCTTAATTGCGCAATTTTATAAAATTAAAGGTGAAATTATAAAATCAACGTTGCTGGTAATTGTTATAAAGTTTTTAGTAAGTCCTCACACACCTATAACAGCAGCAGTTGCCGTATTCGCTCAGGGCTTATTTGGAGAGCTATTCTTCATTTCAAAGAAGTTTAAAAAAATATTAGTACCTGCATTTGCAATGTTTATTCAGTTTATTACTGCAATTCAGAAAATAATTATTTTAACTGTTTTATTTGGCGAAAACTTTTGGATAACATTGGATGATTTTTCAAACTCACTCTTAAATAAATTTATGGTTGTTGAGAGAATTGAATTCAGTTTACTAATAGTAATAGCTTATGTAGCAATTCATGTTTTATCTGGGTTATTATTAGGAATTTTCATTCTTAAATTATTGAGGCGTCTTGAAGAAAATGAAACTCCAGTAAATGATAAGCCGGTGGATTACAAGTTTGAATTGTTGCCGTTCGATAATACTAAAAGAAAAAAACATTGGTTTAAGAAACCTTCGGGATTTTTAATTTTATTTTTCTTTTTAGCACTGTTAAGTTTTTCATTTTTTGTACCTGAATGGGCAAATAATAAATTAACAGGAATTATTATGATGACTGTAAGAGCTGTGATAATAGTCCTTTTCTGGTATTTTCTGATTTCACCGTTGCTGAGAAAATTTATATCGAAGCTGGTTTTAAATCAAAAAGTTAAACATTTCGTCGAGATAGATAGGATTCTTAACTTTTTTCCACAAATGCAACAAATTGTTAGTATTTCGTGGAGGAATTCGAAAAGTTTCAAGGGAATTGCAAGAATTGAAAATTTTCTGTTCAGTCTCATCCAATACTCTGTTTCAAGTTAGTCATTTTTTAGTGTTCTGATCCAGCTAACTTTCCATAATTAAATGATTTGTAAATACTTGTATTAAAACAAAAAATGAATTACCTACAATTCTTCCATTTATAATAAATTCAAAGTTCGTTACCTTTATTGGCAGATTTTCAACTGTTATTTAATAATTGTTATTCTGCCCACGTAGCTCAGTTGGATAGAGCAACGGTTTCCTAAACCGTAGGCCACAGGTTCGAATCCTGTCGTGGGTACAA
>CBDUAV010000154.1:0-4792 GCA_965365225.1 uncultured Ignavibacteria bacterium
CAAAAGCCCTGTCCGGATGCAATTCTTATTTTGTCTTTCAAAAGTCTCTTTTCTTTTTATTAAAGATTGAGGTCTAATTTATTAAGAAATGAAGAAAGGAGAAAATGTTAGGGTTAGATATGCTATATCTAAATTATATGGCATATCTGTAACAGTAAATTTTAGACTAATATTGCTTTATAGCCGTAACAATGCAAACCGGATTTTCCTTCATCCCTGCCTACCGGCAGGCAGGCTGAATTTTTCAGAAAACTAACTTGAGAACCTTGGGTGTAAATTAAACAAGCACTGCTTTATATCCATAGCAGTGAAGCCCTGACTTCCCTTCGTCTTGAATCTTTCTAAAGACTAACTTAACTTTCTGACCAATTTTTAAATCATCCAAATTTACATCTGCAATTTGTGTAGTTAATTTTACACCATCCTTCAGTTCAACTATTCCAACTGCAAAAGGAGTTGTACCGAAAAATTTATCTGATCCAACTCTAATTATTGTGTATGTTAAAAGCTTTCCTTCATCATTCAATCTGAAAATTTCAAATTCATTTTTTCCGCATTCAGGACAAACTATTCTCGGAGGAAAACTTACGTTTCCACATCCTTTACATTTACCGGCCTCTAAACGGTAGCGCTGAGGAATTTCTCTATGATATCTTGGACTTATCATTTTACCTCCAGAATATTTATTACACAGCTTGCACCGGAACCACCCATATTCTGTGCTAAACCTATATGAGCATTTTTAAGCTGCCTTTTCCCAGCTTGTCCCGTTAGTTGTTCGTGAAGTTCAATTATTTGCGCTATACCAGTTGCTCCAACTGGATGTCCTTTTGATTTTAATCCACCGCTTGTATTTATCGGCGTTTCTCCATCAATTGCCGTTCTACCCTCTTCTGCCGCAGGACCACCACATCCTTTTTCACAAAATCCTAAATCTTCATATACAACAGCTTCTGCAATTGTGAAGCAATCATGCACTTCTGCAAAGTTTATATCTTTTGGTGTTACTCCAGCCATCTTATATGCTTTTTGTGCTGCGGTTGTTACGGATTTCAATGTTGTAAAACTTTTTCTTGAATGCAGTGCAATTGAATCAGAGGCTTGAGCTGTTGCTTTGACATGCACTAGCGTATCAGTAAATTTTTTAGCAATATCCATTGAGCAAAGAATTACAGCAGCACCGCCATCACTTACAGGCGAACAATCTAATAATCTTAATGGATCTGCAACTAAAGTAGAATTCATTACCTGTTCCAAAGTAACAGGCTTTCCGAATTGAGCATTAGGATTATTTGTACCATTTTTATGATTCTTAACGGCAATTGCTGCAAGCTGCTCTCGTGTTGTTCCGTATTCGTGCATGTGCGCATTTGCAATCATAGCATATAAACCAGGGAAAGTTACCCCCTGATAAACTTCATATTCCTGATCTGCTGCGGTTGCGAGTGAATCTGTAACATCTGCACCATCGGTCATTTTCTCAACACCGCCAGCAAGTACTATTTCGCTTGCGCCGGAAGCAACTTCAAAATAAGCCGCCCGGAAAGCTGCTCCACCTGATGCACAAGCAGATTCAACTCTTGTTGAAGGAATTGGATTTTGTCCCAAGTAATCGGCAAGAATTGCACCTAAGTGTTCCTGTCCAACAAATAAACCGCTGCTCATTGAACCCACATACATTGAATCAATATGATCTACGCCAGCATTTTTAATTGCACTGGATGCAGCTTCAACAAAAATATCTTTTATTGATTTACCCCACAGCTCACCAAACTGTGTCATACCAGTTCCAATAACTGCTACTTCTCTCATATAAATTTCCTTTCTACTCGTTCAAAATTATTTTGCCACGGAATTTGGCATACTGCCCATAGTCGAGATAGATCTTTCCGTTTTCTAACATATCTCTTAGCTTAATTGCTTTATCCTGAACATCTTTTATTTTATCAGTTACTTGAAATATAAATCCATCACTTCCAGCACCGGATCCAAACGAAACCATAAATATTTTATCACCGGGCTCGGCAACATCTAAAATAGCTGCAAGTCCTGTAGGAGATGAACCTGAGTAAGTGTTTCCCATCCAAGGAACTATCCAGCCTACTTCAAGCTGTGCCCGTGTAAAACCAAGCTTCTTGCCTGCCATCTGTGGAAACTTTCCATTAGGCATATGAAATACTGCGTATTTAAAATCTTCAGGTTTCATTTTAGCTTTTTTGAGAAGAGCATTGCCTGCATTTACAACGTGTTTGAAGTAAGCAGGTTCGCCGGTAAAGCGAGCTGCGTGTCGAGGATAAAACTCGTGTTCTCTTCTCCAAAAATCTGGAGTATCTGATGTGTAAGAGTTGGTAAACAGAATTTCGGCAACAACGTTTTCTTTGCCCATTATAAACGCTGCACCACCTGCAGATGCAGAATATTCCAGTGCGTCTCCCGGTGCTCCCTGAGATGTATCCGCTCCAATTCCTAGAGCATATTTCATTTCACCGGCTTTAACCAAGCTATATGCAACATACATCGCCTCTGAACCGGCTTTGCAAGCAAACTCGTAGCTCGCAACGTGAACATCAGGACCAATACCTAAGGCATCGATTAAAATGGTTCCGCTAGGTTTTACTGCATAAGGATGTGATTCTGATCCTATGTAAACCGCTCCAATATCTTTTGGATCTATTTCGGCCCTCTTTAATGCATTTCTCGCTGCTTCTACCGAAATGGTTATTGTATCTTCATCCAAACCGGGAACGGTTTTTTCGTATAGTTGTAATCCTTTTTTAATTACCTCAGGATCGGCACCCCATTCTTTGGCAATACTATCGACTTTTATTCGATAACGTGGAAGGTATGAACCATATCCTACTATTCCGACCATTTGCACCTCCGTATTTGATTTTGGAATCAATGGTTCTGTGAGATATGAAAATTTCTATTTCAAATATATTGAAATTTGGAATGATGTAAAAAGATTTTTGCTAATTAGAGAAACTTTCGTATTATATTTTTGCAAATCTTTTCTATCTCATCAATATTATTAATATTAAACCATTCAATTCGATTATCTTTATTAAACCATGTCATTTGCCTTTTAGCATAATGGCGTGTATTTCTTTTTATTAGTTCAATTGCTCGTTCAATTGAAATTTCTCCACCCATATATTGAATGATTTCTTTGTAGCCAACCGTGTTTAATGAATTAAGATTTTTACTGTAACCTAAAGCTAAAATATTTTCAACTTCCTCGGTTAAACCTTTTTCAATCATATCATCGACTCTCTGGTTTATATTTTGATACAATATCTCTCTATCCCACATTAAACTAAATTGATGAAAATTAAACTCCATTTTCTCTTTTTGTTTTTGATGGTGCTGCCAGATTGGTTTTCCGGTTGAATGAAATACTTCTAAAGCACGCATTACTCTTTTCCAGTTTTGTGGTAACATTTTAGCAGCGCTTACAGGATCAACTTTTTTAAGTTTATTGTAAAGATATTCGTTTCCAAATTCTTTTCTTATTTGATTAAGTTCATTCCTATAATCCTCATCTCGATCTGCTGCATCAAATATTCCATCAACTAAGGCTTTAATGTACAATCCGCTGCCTCCAGCTACTATTGGAATTTTGTTTTCTTCTAATTGTGCATTGATGATTTTCTCGGCATCCATTTCGAACTTGCTAACGTTGTATTCTTCATCTGGTTCTAAAAAATTAATAAAATGATGTTTTACTTTTTTTAATTGCCTGTCGGTAGGTTTTGCAGTTCCGATGTCTAAATATTTATAGAATTGTCTGCTATCTGCTGAAATTATTTCTGAATTGTAATGTTGTGCAAGTTTAATTGCAAGATTTGTTTTACCAGAACAGGTAGGACCAACAATTACAATTACTGATCTTTCCAACCTTCTCTACCAATTAAGGGAACGAATGCAAATTCAGGAATGTCTTCAACTTCAAATTCATCATCACTGTGTTTAGTTAGAACTTGAAGCGTTTGTGAAAACTTATTCCCTACTGGAATTACCATTTTACCACTTATAGCAAGCTGTTTTTTTAATTGTTGTGGAACACCGGGTGACCCTGCCGTAACAATAATTTTATCGAACGGTGCATATTCCTCCCAACCAATTGTGCCATCTCCGTGTTTACAGTGAACTCTAATACCAAGTTTATCAAATCTTTTTACGGCTTCGTTGTAAATATCAAAATTTCTTTCAACGCTGTAAACTTTAGCCCCCATTTTTTCTAGCAATGCTGCCTGATATCCTGAGCCAGTTCCTATTTCCAGGGCCTTATTACCTTTTTTTACATTTAGAGCCTGTGTCATAATTCCTATTGTGTAGGGCTGAGAAATAGTCTGCCCGTGACCGATTGGCAGAGCAATATCTCGATAGGTGTGCTGTCTTACTCCAGAAGGAATGAACTTCTCTCTCTCAACATCTCGCATTGCGTTTAGAAAGGATTCATCCGTAATTCCTTTTTTTTCAAGGCTTTCCACTAGTTCCAATCTCTGTAGTTTATACATCATAACTTAAAATATTCAATATGGGACAAAATAATTTAAAAGCAACATCTCATTTTAATGCAAATTTCGTAAATAATTTCAAAAATTTTAATAAATGTTTCTTTTCAAAAATATAAAGCACTTGTTTTTTTTAAAAATAAAAATTTGTAAGTTTTAAAAGCAGAAGTGATTTTTGCAAATAATTTGACGTATAAATTATTATTTGCTAACATCAATTGTAAGTAAAAATTTTAGTACTTACCTATTATATATCAGGAGGGTACTGTTCTGCA
>CBDUAV010000155.1:0-4530 GCA_965365225.1 uncultured Ignavibacteria bacterium
CTAATTGCACAACTATCTGCGCTATCTTTAACTATATCCTTTCTTTTTTCTATATCACTTTTTTCGCAGGATGTTAATGAAAAGATAAAAGATATTGAAGGAGAGGCTAATAAAATTACCATCACTACAGAAAATGGTGAGTACACCTTTGAAGGAGATGATGCTGCAAAATTATTCAAGAAAATGAAATCATCCAGCAACAGTTTTGTTTGGCACAGTGATGAAAAAGATGGTAAAAAGAAAATAGTCTTTTTAGATTCTGATAATGAAGAACACCACGTTGAAGTTTTTGGTGGTGATGATGAAGATCTTATCATAATTTCAGAAGATGTTCATGAGGATATGGAAGGAATGCATAAAAAAATAAATGTTGAGGTAAAAGATGGAAACAAAAAAGTAACTGTAACTACAAAAGAAAATGGTGAAGAAAAAATAGAGGTTTACGAAGGTGATGAAGCAGACAAATACATAAAAGAAATGAATGAAAAACATGGCGATGATATGGACATATTGATTGAAAAGGATTCAGATGATGGAAAAGTGAAAAAAAAGAAAATTATTATAGAAAAGAAAACTGATAAAAAATCAGAATAATCTCTCCCTCCATTTCTTAAATGAGCCTCCGTTTCAGGAGGCTTTTTTTTATATTCGCTTTTTAGTATAATAAGAGCATTTAGTTATCTTTACAGCCAAATATTAGATTTTTATAAATGGCTAAAAATTGATGGAAGAGCAAGTAATTAATAAAAAACACTACCTTTACGACTACGAGAAGGACCGGCAGAAGAAAGTCTGGGCATTTATTATTATGTCTTTAAGTTTATTTACTTTCTTTCTTACCATAATCGAATTTACTGATGGGTTGTCAGAAATGGTTGCTTTATTTCTTGAAAATAACCTTGGTTTCACAAATAAATGGTCTAACACTTACGGTCCAGATTGGTGGGTCAGGGCAAATAAAGACATTGCAGCACTAGCTGGAAAAATTGTCCTGTTAATTTTCACACTCATCTTGATTGGTTATTTCACAATTAGAAAAAAGCAAAGAAGATTGTGGAAGTTTATGTTTATTTTCTTCGGAGGTGCAGCAATTATGACAATTTTCAAGATCATTTTTGCAGAGGAATTACCTTATGAACCTATTCATTTTGTAACCACAACTTTCTCCACCTTCCCCAGCGGACATACAATGATGGGGACCATCTTTTATCTAACGCTCGCGGTATATATAACACGTGCACAGCACACCTTAAAGACTAAAAGGTATACGCTGATTGCTGCTTCAATACTTGTCGTTCTGATTGGATTTAGTAGATTTTTAATTGGAAATCATACTGTCACAGAAGTGCTTGCCGGATGGTCATTGGGCCTGATCTGGCTTTGCTTCTGCTGGTTCCTGGATAGATATATCAAGAAAAAAAGAAGGGAATTAAGATAGCTTTTAATAATTTAAAAAGTAAAGTGTTTTATTTGCTCGCCCTTTACACCAATTTCAGTCATCGCTTCAATTCCAAGTTCTAAATGTATTTTAGAATATTTTGATGTTACCGCTCTATCCGATTCCTCGGTTTTTACTCCTTCCGGAACTAAAGGTTTATCTGAAACTAAAAGCAATGCACCGCGCGGAATTGCATTTACCAATCCTACGATAAAAAGAGTTGCTGTTTCCATGTCAATTGCAATTGTAGCAAGGCTTCTTAAATATCTTTTAAATTTCTGATCCCATTCCCAAACTCTTCTGTTTGTTGTATAAACAACTCCCGTTCGGTATTCAAGCTTGCGTTGCAGAATTTTATTAGAAACAAACTTGTGTAATTTAAATGACGGAAGAGCAGGAACTTCGGGTGCTTTATAATCGTTGCTTGTTCCCTCACCACGTATTGCTGCAGTTGGTAATATAAAATGTCCAAGTTCTGTTGAGCGTTTTAAGCCGCCGCATTTTCCTAAAAATAAAACACCCTTTGGTCTACGAGCGGCAAGTAAATCCATTATTGTTGCAGCATTTGAAGAGCCCATTCCAAAATTGATTATTGTTAAACCACTGGAGTTGGTACTTGTTTGCATTGGATAGCCAACGCCTTTTATATCGCATTTGCATTTTTCTGCAAACCGTTCCACATAATCATGGAAGTTTGTGAGCAGCATATAATCGCCGAATTCTTCTAGCTGAGTGCCTGTGTAACGCGGCAGCCAGTTTTTGGCTATTTCTAATTTTGTTTTCATAATGAGCAAAAATAACCAAAATTTAATTATTGTTTAGGAAAATTTAGATATGGCTCACTCAAGATTTCTCAGCAAATTAATACTGCTAATCTCCCCTGCAACAATTATAGTTTCATCTTCGGTAAAAATATGGTTGGGATTTGGAATGGCTTTTACTTTTACATCGCTTTTTTTGCCAACTTTAATTGAAAGAACATCAACTCCGTATTTCATTCGTATATCCAGTTCACGGATTGATTTGCCGATAAATGATTTTGGTGTAGAAATTTCAACAATCGAATATCCTTCCATAAAATGAAAATGTTTTTCATCCTCTTTCATACTAATGCTGCTTGCAAGGTTTGAGGCTATTTCCATACGTTCAATTTCTTTTTGATATGCATCCTGAATATCTTTGCGCCAGATGTATCCAATCAGCTTATTACCACTTTCAGTATTAATAACAGGTAGTCCTTCCAAATCATAACGACTCATAATATCAAGTGCAGCCTGGCAGCTTGTCTCCGGCGGGAGCAATTCGAACCTAGTGCTGGCTATATCTGTTGCAATCAGCAAATCTTTAAGCTGATCTTTTTCTAAAAAGAATCCTTTAATATCGTATATAGAAATTATTCCTTTTACATTTTCATCTTTATCAATTACAGGATACTCTGCTGATTTTCCTTTTAAGACTTTATTTACTATCTGATTAAAATTTTCCGAGTCGTTTATTGTTTCAACATCTTTTCTAAAAATATCTTTTACATAAATTGATTCCATTATATTTACTTCCATTCCTTCTTTTATACCGATGTTTCTTAAAAGAAGTTTTAAAGTATAAATTGATTCTCTCGATAGTTTTGCTGAAAGAATAGTACTTATAATACAAGTAACCATCAATGGAAGTATAATGCTGTAATCATTTGTTAGTTCAAACACGATTATGATTGCAGTAATAGGTGCACGTGTTGTGCCAGCAACTAATCCACCCATTGCAACTAAAGCATAAGCTCCCGGTGTAGCAGTAACTTCGGGAAAAATTGTGTGCACTGCATGCCCAAAAAAGAAGCCAAGCATTGCACCCATAAAAAGTGAGGGCGCAAATATACCACCTGATCCACCAGAACCTAATGTAATCGATGTAGCAAGAATTTTAATAAATACTAACGCAAGTGCTAAATACCAAAACATATTTCCGTAAAGTGCATCGTTAATTGTATCGTATCCAACCCCCATAATGTGCGGAAAAATTAATGCAATCAATCCTATTTGAATGCCGCCCAACGCAGGTTTTAAATATTCCGGAAACTTTAATTTGTTATCAAATACATCTTCGGAATAATAAAGCACTTTAATAAATAGATAAGATGCAATGCCAGCCAGTGCTCCCAATATAAAATAAAAACCAATTTCTTGTGGTGAAACAAGCTGGTAAGTCGGAACAACAAACGCAGCAAATTTTCCTTCAAAAGTGTGAGAAACTACCGTGGCAATTACAGATGCAATAACTATCGGAGAAAATTGTGCAATTGCAAAATCCATTAAGATTATTTCCACTGCAAAAAGTGCTCCAGCAATTGGTGCATTAAATGCCGCGGCTATTCCTGCTGCAGCACCGCACCCAACTAGGGTTTTCATTCTCTTGCTCGGTACACGCAGAAATTGCCCAACCATTGATCCAAGACTTGAGCCAATTTGAATAATTGGTCCTTCTCTACCTACAGAACCACCTGTTCCTATTGTAATTGAAGACGCAATAGCTTTAATGAATGCAACCCGAGGTCTAATGTTTCCGCCCTTTAACAAAATTGATTGCATAACTTCAGGAACACCATGTCCCTTTGCTTCGGGTGCTAAGAAATATATGATTGGACCAACAATCAACCCACCAACAGTGGGGATTATTAAAATCCAATACCATGGTGTATTAATTATATTTTGAAGAAGATTACCTTCACCTTGAAAACAGAGATAGGATATTTCGTGTATTAAGAACCTGATTCCAATTGCAGCAAAGCCAGCAAGCAATCCTATTATGATCGCCGCAATTATCATAAATGTATGTTCGGTGAGTTTCAGCCGCTCAAAATAACCAGCTGTACGGAATGATACTTTAGTTAATAGATTTGCGTAAATATTTTTATCCACTATGGATAAGTTATCTAAACCTTAGTTTAAATTAAATAAATGTAAAATTATTTCTGAAATTAACTTACTCGCTGTACTGCTCAATTACATTTACAATATGTACTTCACAAATTTTGCAAAACGGTTTATCACCTTTTGAAAACATAATACAATCCAGCATTGGTCTGTACATTCCGTTTG
>CBDUAV010000156.1:0-4518 GCA_965365225.1 uncultured Ignavibacteria bacterium
CCGCCTTTGATAACAATGAATGCCAAAAGTGCCACCGTAATATTCTATATATGCCCACCCGGCGCGGGGCCATGCTGGCGCATCGAACGGTGCTTTATGCACGACCAGACTATGAAAAGAAATGCATCGACTGCCATTACAATCCAACCGGAGGGATGATCCGCAATGAAAACGGCTGGAATTTTGGAAAAAATATTATGAGTGCTATTTCTCCACGCGAGCAGGATTTTGTGATGACCCCTAAAATTGGAGATAACATTACAATCGGACTAGATTACAGAACCCAGTTTCTTTATTCAACGGAAAAAGAAAAATATGATTTCCAGCAGATGACAGGATCCATTTACACAAACTTCGCTCTTGCAGATAATATTAACCTTCTTGGCAGGTATGATTTTATTCAGGAAATATGGGAAGCATACGGAGTCCTTCATATTTTACCGAATAACGGTTACATAAAAGTAGGATCATTTCTACCAAATTTTGGAATCCGGTTAGACGACCACACTGCATATACACGCGGCGGAGATCTCTTCCTGCTTTTCTCCGGAGGAAATAACCGGCAGGGATTAATCTATTCACCGTGGTACACGGAGGTTGGTGCGGAAGTCGGAATTTACATCAGCAACTGGGCATTGCTTACTGCAAGTGCAGGATCAAATATTTTATCAAACAGAACCTTTAACAAGGAGCCTACTTATACCGCACGACTTGAAATGAATCCAAAAATCGGAAAAGTCAGCTTATTGTTTGGAGGTTCCTATGCTGCAGCTAAAATTCCGCAAACCTCTGATTTCTATGGTGCTTTTGCAGGATTCGGTTACAAACGGTTTACTCTTCTTGGTGAATTTGACAGAGCCAACAATGTTATAACCGCGGGTAAAAAATCAAATATTCTTTTGGTTGAAGCAGCTTATGCGATTACAATTGGTTTAGATGCTATTGTAAGATGGGATTGGCTGGATCCTGATATAAATGTAAGCAGTGATGAAGTCCAGCACGTTATTATCGGCTTTGAGTGGTTCCCCTATTCCTTTGTTGAATTAAGACCGCAGTATAGATTTATGATCGAAGATCCAAGCGTTACTAACGATTCATTTGTACTGCAGTTTCATTTTTGGTATTAATTGCTTTATAAAGATGCTGATTTACACAATCGGCATCTTAATAAACTTAATAATGCTCGACAAACTTTTCTTCTTTGTGCAGATAGTCGGTTAGTTCTTTTTTGTATGGTGTAAGTAAATCTTTCGTCCATCTGATATATCTTCTATCGTATTCACAGAGTATTTTTGTTTCTTTAATACAAGTTTCATCAAAATTTTCTTCGGAAAAAATTTTACTAACTAAGCCCATTTCAAGTGCCTCTTCTGCCGAAATTGCTCCACCGTTAAAGACAAACTCAGATGCTTTTCCAAATCCGATATATTTCGGAAGGAAAAACGGTAATGCACCGCCGGGATGAAGACCATATTTTGAATGATTGAGAGAGAGAACGGAGTTTTCAGAAATAAATCTAAAATTTGAAGCCAGGCTCGCGCCGAAGAACGGGGTAACAATTGTTCCATTTAATCCGCTAACGACAAAACGTCTGTAGTTTACACAGGCCATAATAAAACTATTTAAAACGTTTACTTCTCTGGTCCTGATTTGTGAGCGTTCCTGTGATGAAAGTATATTATGCTCGCCTTTTGAATGATCCTTACCTGTTATGCTTGTAAGAAAAACTTCATAAGCCGTATTACCATAGCACCCTTTTTCATTCAGCATCAGAACCGCATTTACTTTATCCTCTTCAGCTACAATATCAAACCATTGAAGAATTCTGCGGCTTACATCCAGATCTGTCAGGCTGTAAAAAGCATTACATTTAACTTTAATAATAGCAACTGCTTCATCCAAATAACATTTGAACTCATTGTTCTCAAATTCCAGAGTAACAGGTTCTTTCATTTTGCACTCCTGTGGAGTTGATTGAAAATCATATTGTTAAAATTAATATTCTTTTTACTGAATTAACAGAATAGTAAGGGAGAAATTACAACATATTAAACGTAATAATACCTGAGTGGTTTGTATTCGCTCCGCCAGATCTCAAAATAGTTTTTCATTCTTCCGGCAAAGAAGCTTGATTTTTCCGAATAAATTCTTCTTCCGAGAAATTTAGCTTCTCTGAGCAGATCAATTAATCTTTTATCAATAAAAACAATTAATTCCTTGGTATGAAAATCACTTTGAAATTTATCTTCGTTGTTTAATATTTCCTGCTTAAGAAGAAATAGGTCATTAGCATCACCAAGAATATCTGATAGTTTACCCAGCAGATCCACTAAAGGACTTATAATTTCCGGCCAGATGTTGCTTAAAATTCTCATAGAGTACCATAAATCTTTTACTCTTTTTCTCCATTCGTGGACATTTTCCTTTATAGCTTCTTCCAGAACTTTTCTCATCTGCACCTGTCCTTTTTCATAGATTCTTTGCAAATCGTAAAAAATGAGTTTAAAGCTGTCGCCTGAAAAAGTATAATCAAAAATACGGCTGCGGGCGAATATCAATTCAGCAGATAAAGTATTGATTATTCCATCTGTACTGGCAGTTGATATGCTAATTTGTTCGTGTCTGTTTACTAAAAAATCCTTAAACGAAGAAAAATCAAGTTTTTCGTAATCGTAATCCAAATGTTCAATTAGCTTATCAAAACTAAAAATCAGTACCGTACTGTCTCTAAGTGCGGAAAGTGTTCTGCCGGCGTCACGGTAAAAAGAATTTTCGGATTGATATAAATCGTTACCCAGCTTTGATCGAACTAATCTTAATACAGTACGTATTTTTTTAAAGTTTTTTCTTGCATCGTGAATATCTTCGCTGCTGACATCGTTTTCTTTTGAAATATCGAAAATTGATTTATCAACTCTTTCTAAAACAATCCTCTTCAGCCCAAAGCTAAGAGTTTCGTTATTTTCCAGCCGGTAGCTCATAAATCAATGAAAAGTTAGTTTGCAAATCAGTTTGTTAGATAGAAAGTTAAATAAATTTTCAACAATTTGTTATTTAACAGCAATAAAAGAAACTGGTATAATTGCGTTATATTTACGCTAAATTATTTGCTTTTCCTTAAAAAAGTTACAACTGTTGCAAAAAGCCAATATCCATAATTCCCTTCCGAAACAAATTTCAATTGAAAAAACAAAATTTTTCGATTTGCGAGAAGCACGAGTGGACGAGATAGAAATCGCAGGTAACATAATTCCAAGATTTACAGATGAATTCTGGACTTCAAAACAGAGACAAAATAATCCGCTTCACGAAATTTCTTACCGTGCATGCTTTAAAGCAGAGCTGCCTAGATTTTTTATAAATCTGTTCACAAAAGAAGGTGATATAGTCTACGATCCTTTTGCCGGAAGAGGAACAACAATAATTGAATCAGCACTTCTGGGAAGGAATGTAATTTCAAATGATATTAATCCACTGAGCAAAATTCTATGTGAGCCAAGACTTTCAATTCCATTTTATAGTGAAGTTGAGAAAAGATTAATGCGGATTAATTTTGCAAAAAAAATGAAAGCAGAAATTGATCTTTCAATGTTCTATCATACGAATACCGTAGCTGAAATAGTATCGTTAAAAAATTATCTGATTGAAAGAAGTAAAACAGGTAAAGAAGATAACATCGACCGTTGGATTAGAATGGTTGCAACTAACAGGTTAACAGGGCATTCGAAGAATTTCTTCTCGGTTTATACTCTTCCTCCGAATCAAGCTATTTCCCCAGAAAGACAAAAGAAAATAAATAAAGAAAGAAATCAAAAACCGGCTTATAAAGATGTAAAAAAAATTATTCTTAAAAAGACAGTCGATCTGACCAAAGGAATTAACGATAATATCATCCACAAACTAAAAATTATAAAACAGAAGTCAAGATTTTTAATAGATGATGCAAGGGAGACGAAAAGTATAAAACCGAATTCAATTAATTTAACAGTAACATCACCTCCCTTTCTGGATGTAGTAAATTATAAAGATGATAACTGGCTCAGATGCTGGTTCAACGATATAGATACGGAAGAAACAGCGAATAAAATTACCATCAGCAAAAAGATGCCTGATTGGGAATATGTTATGGGCGGGGTTTTTAATGAGTTATATAGAATAACAAAGAAAAATGGATGGGTAGCATTTGAAGTAGGTGAAATCAGAAAAGGAAAAGTAAAACTTGATGAACACATTGTTCCTATTGGATTGCAAGCAGGATTTACATGTGAAGGTATAATAATTAATCTTCAGAATTTCACCAAGACTGCCAATATCTGGGGGATAAAGAATAATCAATTTGGGACCAACACAAACCGTATTGTTTTATTCAGAAAGTAGCATTAAAACTTTGTCTGAGAACCGGATAAATGGCGGTATTCGCAAGCTTCAGCTTGCGTTCATGGTTTCTTTTCACAGATATAAAGTCTGCGACTACCATTATTCAGACAGACTCCTTCAGCTAGCAGCAGGTAACCATTT
>CBDUAV010000157.1:0-4470 GCA_965365225.1 uncultured Ignavibacteria bacterium
TGATCAGGATAAATTTGATACAGCAACCACATATTTAACAAATGCAACTTCTTCAGATGATCCGGTTACAAGAGCACGAGCATTTACACTGATTGGAGAGATCGAGCTAAGAAAGAAAAATTATATAAAAGCAAAAGCGCATTTTGAGCCAGCAGTTCGAATTACAGATGCTGAAACTGATGTACATCAGCGTGCACTGCTTGGGTTTGGAATTGCACTTTACCACTTGGAAGATTTTGAAAATGCAATTGAAAAATTACTAGCGGCAGAAAATAATAATACGGGCGTAGAATCCGATAAAATTAGTTTTTATCTTGCAGAGTGTTACTTTTCTGTAGGAAAATATCAGGAAGCACTAACCCGATATAACTCAGTTCAAACCAACGATGAAAATATTGCATCTCAAATTACATACTCGAAGGGCTACTGCAATTTTAATTTAGGCAATTATGATAATGCCGCATATCAGTTTTCAGAATTTCTTCAGAAATACCCCGGCAATAAAAGAGCGACTGATGCTAAATTAAGATTAGCAGACAGCTATTTTGGAAGCAAGAATTTTTCCGCTTCAAGCAGGATATTTAAACAGCTTTTTCAGTCAAAAGAATTTTCAACAAATGATCCTTATACATATTATCAATATGCACAGGCACTTTTTAAATCGGGTGAATCCTCCGAAGCCATTAGAGAGTTCCAGAATCTTCAAAAGAATTTCCCGACATCCAAATATGCTGAAAATTCACTTTACACAGTTGGCTGGATAAAATTTCAACAGGGCGATTTCTATGAGTCAATAAATGATTACAAAAGCGTTCTGCAGGTTTACAAAAAAAGTTCACTAGCTCCTATAATTTTTTATTCCATAGGTGATGCCTATTTTAATTTGGAACGGTACGATTCTGCCATCGTCAATTATCAAAAAGTAATTACTGACTATCCATCTTCTGAGTACGTTTTTGATGCCGTAAACGGAATCCAATACAGCTACGTGGCAATCAATAAACCGGATTTAGCAGTAAATTTGATAGATAATTTTGTTGAGCAAAATCCAAAACTAAAATTTTCCGATCAACTGTATTTTAAAAGAGGTGAGATTTACTATAGCCTGCGCGATTATAAAAACGCAAAAACAAGCTATCAGGAATTTGTTGCAAAATTTCCAAAAAGCTCATTTGTCCCTGAAGCCTATTACTGGCTTGGAAAAAGTGCCCAAAATTTAAATGAATTTGATGAGGCTTCATTTTATTTTAATAAAGTTTTTGAAAGCTATCCAAATTCTGAATCTGCAGCAGTTTCTGTGATTGAACTTGGAAAAATTTATGAAACAAATGAAAACTTTGAAGCTGCGATTAATCTTTTCAATGGGGCATCTTCACGTTTAAAGGACTCACCGCGTTTCCCGGAAATTTTATTTATGAAAGGATTAGTCTATTTAAAGATGGATGATCTACAGAATGCATACGGTACATTCAGCGAACTTGCACTCTATCACCAGGAAACACTTTTTGCCGATAAAGCAAAATTTGAAATGGGTTTAATAGATCTGGCAGTTTCACGATTCGAGAGTGCTAATGATTTGTTTTTGGATATTGCCGAAAAAAGAACTGATGATTTAGGTGCAAGAGCCCAATATTATTACGGATTATCTCTTTTCGAGCAAAAGAAATTTACTGAATCTATTTCTGCCCTGGTAAGAATTCGAACTGTTTATTCAAATTATGAGGAGTGGCTTTCGCGCGCATATCTTTTAATGGGTGATTGTTATGTGAAGCTCAATGATAAGAGAAAAGCTGAAGAAATGTATCGTGCTGTTATTGTAAAAAATAAAGGTGGTGAATTAGTTGAACTGGCTAGACAAAAAATAAATCAGCTGAAATGAGATCATTAATAATATACTTTATTCTATTTTTTTCTCTCGCTGCTTTGGCTCAGGAAGATAAAAATCCTAACGTTGAATTACCAGATTTTGTAATTACAGGCAGGGATGTAATTGTAGTACGCAGAGTAGATAAAATACCCGTAGATATGGTCTCCACAGTTTCCGAAGAATACTTGAAACCAGCCATTAAACCTGAAAAACTTGAGGTTCTGGAGATTTCAAATCCAGTCGAAAGAGATTTATCAATTTTAGATTCTGCGGACTATCATCGTGGATTTATATCCGTTGAATCCGGGCGATACAAACTGCCTGCTGGCGAAATTAATTATACTTTTCCTTTTGAAAGAGGAATGCTCCATGGAATAATAAGCGGTTTAAATCAACTTGAATATGTTAACAACAGTGACAGGCAATCAATTTTCGGAGCACTAAAGTTCAATTATCTTCTACCTATTGATGGTCATTTTATTCCAGGAACAAAAATTACTTTAGGGGGTAAACATGATAAAAATATTTTCAAATTTTTTGGCTCAACAAAACCTGATCTTAAAAGGACACTAAACATTGGCACTGCAAATGCCGGAATTCAAAATCTTTTTATGAAGCAATTTATTTTTGATTTAAATTTTGCAGGAGATTTTACTTATTTGGATGATGCAGAATTTACGGAATCTCTTCTGTCTACAAATGCTTTTGCAAGATTTCAGACGGAAAATTTTGGATTGGGTATAAAAGGAAATTTTCAAAATCAATCTTTAAGAACAGATTCTTTAACCGATGTTAGTTCGAATTTTGTTTTTCTAAGACCGTCTTTTTCACTCGAATTATTTGATAAAGTTAAAGCAGAATTTGGATTTTCATTTAATAATTCCGAAGGTAATAAATTCAGTGCATTATTTGCCGCGGCAGGTGTTGAACTTGCAGAAAATTTTATTCTTTTAGGTGAATATTCTCCAGAGGCTGAATTTATTACTGCAGGAAAATTGATGAGAGGAAATTACTACTTTACACAACAGACTATTCAAAACATATTTCTAAAAAAGAAAAATAAAATAAAGGCTGTTGTAAAGTATGAGCACGATAAGTATTACCAGATTGATGGTGGAATTGAATATTATAAAGCTGAAAATCTTCCATACTATTTTAATCCAAATCAGTCGGGATTTTTTGAAATTGCTACGACAAGTGCAACAAATTTAAATTTATTTTTGAATTTAATTTATCATATGGGTCCCTATGGTATTCTTTATTCAAGTTTTGATTACATAAAAACCGAAAATCTCAATAACAAGCAGATTCCATACTATCCAATTTTTAAAGCATCTTTATCATACGGATACGATTTTAGTAATGTTTTAAGAGCTGATGCATCGGTAAAATATCTATCAGATAGATATGCTGATTTACGAAATACTGCAAAACTAAAATCCTTTTTCAATTTAGGATTTAAAATAACCTATGTGTTAAGGGAACAATTTTTGCTTACTTTGGAAGTTGAAAATATTTTAAATACCAAAAGATATTTATGGCAAGGTTACCAGGAAAAACCGTTTGATGCATCAATTGGATTTAATTTTTTCTTTGATTGATTATTTTATTTACATTTGTATATGTTTTGAAAGTAACTGAAAGTTTGTTCGATAATAATTTATAAATCTGTGAAATCTCCGAATGATTAGTAAAACGCAACTTATAAACAAAATAACAGAAAAAGCAGGCTTGCTTCCATTAGATTCTGAGCAGTTTTTCGAAATATTTCTTTTGCAGATGAGCAGCCGGATGAAAGCGGGCGAAGTATTTGAAATTAAAGACCTTGGTTATTTCAGTTTAAAATGTTGTAAGTTAAATTCTGAGACAGGAGCTGCACTAGTCCCTATTTCACAGGAAAAACCTGTTTTCATGATTTTATTCTCTGAAGACTCACAAATTAATGAAGAAAATAAAAACATTCACTTTTTTTCAATTCCTGAATTAGTTTCACAAAAAGATGACGATATTGAATCTCATTTAAGTCTAAGTGTAGAAACACCACTAGTTACTGAAAGCGAATTTGCGGAAGAAATTTTTTCAGCATTCAAGAGCAACTCTGAAATTCGTAATAATTTTACTTCCAAAGCCGATATATTAATTAACACAATGAAGAAAGTTGATGTTGAAGTAGTTGCAAATTTTACTTTAAAAGTTTCTCCAAAAGAATTTGTTGATGAAAATGTACTTGAAGAAAAGAGCATACCGCAGGAAAAAGTAGTTCGGCAAGAGGAACAAAAAAAGAGATTAATTGCAGATATTAAAGATTCATCATCGAGCTTACCGTGGGATTTTGGAAGAAAATTTTTTGAAAGAAAAATTGATTATCCTGAACAGGATAGAATAAATGCACAAAGACAAATTCAAAATGAAGAAAAAAATCTAGTTGAAGGTTTAAAATCTATTGATGAAGATCAGATCATTGAAGATACTATAAATAAAAATTCAGATGAAAATCCATTTGCTACTTTGGATGATAAAATTGATAAACAAATTGATGACAAAAATAATATAACTTCTGATGTAGAAGAAAAAATCAATGATGAAAAAATCGACAACTTTGA
>CBDUAV010000158.1:0-4289 GCA_965365225.1 uncultured Ignavibacteria bacterium
TTTTTGATCCGGATGTTTTCATTTATGTGCTTGCAGTTTGGGAATCACTGATTGGTATCGGTTTAATTACAGGGAAATTTTTACGCACAACTTTACTGCTTTTATTTTTGCAGATGCCAGGCACGGCTCTTCCATTACTGATTCTTCCCGATAAAATCTGGACTGTATTTCCCTACGGTTTAACTTTGGAAGGACAATACATTATTAAAAATCTCGTACTGATTGGAGCTGGATTGGTAATTGGAGCAACAGTTAGAGGAGGAAAATTAAAAAGTGAATAATCAATTATAAAGTTTTATAAAGATGAATCAACTTTACCTAAAAACCAGAAGTGAGTGGCGAAAATGGCTGCAGAAAAATCATGACAAAGTAGGTGAGTTGTGGTTAATTTTCTATAAAAAAGACACCGGCAGACCATCACTTGGTTACGACGATGCAGTTGAAGAAGCTCTTTGTTACGGCTGGATTGACAGTTTAGTAAGAAAATTAGATGATGAAAAATATGTACGTAAATTTACTCCGCGAAAAATTAACAGTTTTTGGTCTGAACCGAATAAAAAACGTGTGCGGAAAGTAATTAAAGAAGGCAGAATGACTGAATTCGGATTGGAAAAAATAAACGCTGCTAAAAAAAGCGGTGCGTGGAATAAAATAATTGAGCCGCCCAAAGTATCTTACGATGCACCAAAAGAATTAATTTCTGCATTGAATAAAAACAAAAAGGCAAAAAATAATTTTGATAAATTTTCACCATCCGTTAAAAGACGATACTATATGTGGATAAATATTGCAAAGAAAAAAGAAACAAGAGAGCGAAGAATTAAAGAGTCCATTGAATTACTAAGTAAAAACAAAGAACTTGGCTTAAAATAATCTAAAGGGGATAAAGTAAATGAAAGTTTTAAAACATCTTTTTGACAATAACCGCAATTGGGCTGCTAACCAAGTTAAAAAAGATGCAGAATTTTTTAAACGGTTATCACAACAGCAGAAACCAGAATACCTTTGGATTGGCTGCTCCGACAGCCGTGTACCGGCAAACCAAATTGTTGGATTGCCCCCAGGAGAAGTTTTTGTTCACAGAAATGTTGCAAACTTAGTTGTTGAGAACGATTTGAATTGTCTCTCTGTAATTCAATTTGCTGTTGAAGCACTAAAAGTAAAGCACATTATTGTGTGTGGACACTACAGTTGTGGCGGCGTAAAAACGGTAATGGAAAATAAAAAGCTTGGATTAATTGATAGCTGGCTTGAAAACATTCAAAGAATAAAAGAAAAACATTCCGCTGCTATATTTCAACTGGATGATTCGCAAATTCAACTGGATAAAATGTGTGAACTAAATGTAATTGAACAGGTTAAAAATGTTTGCAATTCACAAATCGTTAAAAACGCCTGGGAAAATGATCAAAAGCTGTCTGTGCACGGGTGGATATACGATATTAGTGATGGTTTGCTTCGTGATTTGGAGTGCTGTGTAACAAATTTGAGTGAAATAGAAAATGAAATTAAAAACGCTTTCAAAAGAATTTCTAAAAAATAAATTTTGATGCCAGAATATTTAAATATACTTAAAAATCTTGCTAAGGATGCAAAACCACTTTGGGGAAAAATGACACCACAACATATGATTGAGCACCTCATTCTTGCAGTTAAAATGAGCAACGGAAAATTAAATTTGGAATGTTTTAATCCTGCTGAAAAAATTTCTGCTCTTAAAAGATTTTTAATGAGTAGCAGACCGCTACCGAAATTGTTTGAAAATCCTGCTCTAGGCAAGGGACTTCAACCTTTAGAATATAAATCACTAGATGAAGCGATGGAAAAATTAAAAGAAGAAGTAGAAAACTATTATTCTTTCTTTAATAGGAATCCTGATGCAAAAACAATGAATGTAACTTTTGGTAAGTTGAATAAGGAGGAATGGGATGTTTTTCACAAAAAACACTTTGAACATCATCTTTCTCAATTTGATCTTACAGAATCTAAATAACTAAATCTCCACTCATCCGTTTCGTGCTCACTTCGGTTAATAATACTTTACTTCATCCAAAATAAAGTGTAAAATTGAATTGTTAAGAATTTATAAATGGGTTTCTAATGTCTGATCAAAATTCCTCTCATCATAAAGATCCAGGTTTTGGTAAAACAATTAAAGATGATTTCAAAAAGTTAAAGATAAAAGAAGATCTCGGTGATGAGTACAAAAGTTTAAAAGATTATTACTTAACTGAAGATAGGAAAAAAAGACTTGAAACAATGGGTGGCTGCAGAAAGTTTTTTCTCATCCCCTGGTGGTTGCTTAAAGCACTTTTCTTCAGGTTAACCCCTTTTAGAAGAATATTGTTGATAGTTGGAGTTGTCTTTTTAATTATAGGTGGTAAAACTGGATATGATTCAGACAGCAATTCATATACAATAGATTTTACAGCCTTATTAAGTGGATTAATTTTCATGTTTATTATTGCTTTAGAATTAAAAGATAAACTCCATGCAAAAACCGAGCTTGAAGAAGGCAGAGCAATTCAGCTTGCACTTATGCCGGATAGAAAACCAATTGTTCCTGGCTGGGATATTTGGCTTTACACACGCTCTGCAAACGATGTTGGAGGTGATCTATTAGATTTTATTCGTTTGGATGAAAACAAGTACGCTATTGCGGTTGGCGATGTTGCAGGGAAAGGTTTAAGTGCTGCACTTTCGATGGCAAAGCTTCAGGCAACCATAAGAGCTCTCGTTCCTGATTATGAATCTTTATTAAAGTTGGGGGAAAAGCTGAATAAAATTTTCTACCGAGACAGCCTTCCAAAAATATTTGCTTCTTTGCTTTATCTTGAATTAGAAAGCAATTCAAGCAAGGTTCAATTTTTAAATGCAGGTCATTTCCCACCAATGATAGTATCTGAAAATAGAATTCAGCAATTAAAAAAAGATGCACCAGCACTTGGTTTAATGCCTTCTGCGACTTTCCATGAGCAGTCAATCCAAATAGTAAAAGACGATGTGATTTTTATTTATTCAGATGGATTAACAGAGGCGCAAAATGAAACGGGTGAATTTTTTAGTGAGGAAAAATTAATTGAGATTTTACGCAATAATTCTTCTAAAACTACTAGCGAACAGATTGGAGAAGAATTAATTTTACAAGTAAGTAATTTTGTGGGCAAAGCACCTATATTTGATGATCTTACAATTTCAATCCTGAAAAAAACTGGTTAAGATTGTTTGCTTTCCAAAAACATTAAAATTATTGGCTGGAATATAATTGTTCCTCTAGTGCTGCTATTCTTACTAGAATTGATAATTAGAATTGCTGTGCAGGATATTCAATTACCTGGTTTAGATAGAAAAATTTTAAAGGACAGTATCTACTACTGTTCTCCCGGGCTACAAAAGAATTCAAGTGGAACAAGTAACGGTATTCTTAAAGCAGTGGACAGCAATGGATTTTGGAAGTTTTATAGTGATCAATCAAAAAAAGCAAAAAGAAAGATTCTGCTCCTAGGTGATTCAGCAACAATGGGAATAGGGATTGAAAATGACTCCACTTTTGCCGGACTTTTGAACATATTGTTAAAAGATGCAATTGTTTACAACTCCGCACTGATTGGTTACTCAAGTGAGGATTATTTAAATATCGCCCAACACTGCTTAGTTGATAAATATAACAAACTTGGTATTACTGATATATTTATTTTCTGGTGTTTAAATGATATTTACTCCAATTTTCCCGATGAAGACTCACCGGAATACAAACCTGATTTGGTAAAAAAAATTACAGGATTTTTAAGTAGAAATTTTAAGCTATACCATTTTGTTAAAAATACATTCAGCGACAGACCGAAGGATTATTTTGAATACGATAAGAGTTTTTACTGGGAAACTAAAGATCATTTCAAAAAATCAATAAATAATTTGATGAGGATAAAAACAATTGCATCTTCAAGAAATTTAGGATTGCATCTTTTCCTTTTACCGTATGAATATCAGCTTCGTAAAAATTCTGCCAAAGGTATATTTATTCCCCAAAAACTATTAAAGAACAATTTAAAGAATACTATTAATCAAATAACGGATCTAAGAAAAGCGTTTGATTCAACAGAAAGTAATTTCAAAAATTTTTATTTATATGGTGATGGAATTCACTTTTCGAATGCAGGTCACAGGGTAATTGCAAAGCATATAGCCTCAATCCAAGAACAGAAACCATAAGATGTTAATATAATTAACTTCTCTTATGTTATTAAAGAATGCGGATTGATCAGGAGATCAATCCCTACAATTTATCG
>CBDUAV010000159.1:0-4275 GCA_965365225.1 uncultured Ignavibacteria bacterium
TACTTGATATAATTACTCTATCTCACCAAAGAAATAAACCAGTTGTGGTTGGCGGTCCCGATCCCACATCTCAACCAAATCTGTATCAATCTGCTGATTACCTTGTACTGGGAGAGGGTGAGGTTACAATTCCAATTTTTTTGAATGACCTGGCAAATGGTAGTAAGAGTGGTGAATATGTAACGTCCGAATATGCTGATATGACTAAAGCAGTTGTGCCACGATTCGATCTGATAAACTTTGACAATTATATACATCTGAATATTCAGTTTACTCGCGGTTGTCCTTTTAATTGTGAATTTTGTGATATAGTGGAATTGTATGGTAGAAAGCCGCGCTCTAAAACTCCCGAACAAATGGTAAAAGAAATTCAAGCCTTACATGATCTGAATTACAGTGGTCATATTGATATTGTTGATGATAATTTTATCGGGAACAAGAAACAGGTAAAAGAAACCTTGCGAGCAATAAAAGAATGGTCCAAGCTAAATAATTATCCTTTTTATTATGGAACAGAAGCTTCAATTAATCTGGCAGATGATGATGAGTTGCTGCAATTGATGAGAGATGTTGACTTTCGACTTGTGTTTACTGGTCTTGAAACTCCAGAGGATGAAGTATTAGAAAAAGTAAATAAAAAAATAAATATGAACAGATCAGTTGTTGAAGCAACAAAAAAAATCAGTTCATATGGTATGGTAGTAAATGCAGGGTTCATAATAGGATTTGACAATGAGAATGGTCAAACAGCAGAAAGAATGAATGAGTTTATACAGGATACAGGAATATGTGTAGCCATGGTTGGGCTAATGTATGCTTTACCTAATACAAAGTTAACTAGGAGATTGCAGCAAGAAGGAAGATTATTTGAAGAGTTCTCGGTTTTCACTGATAATAATACACAAATTGATCAGGCTTCAAGCGGCTTAAACTTTATAACGTTAAGACCAAGAATAGATATTTTAAAAGATTTTGTTGAGGTTATAAGTTATATCTACAAACCCGAGCATTATTATGAAAGGGTAAAACGCACTTGTCTGAATCTGAAAGTAGCAAATAAGTACAAACATAATCTTAAAAAGACCTTTAAAAATTTGAGATCATTTTCAAGAATTCTTAGACGGGTTGCCTTTAATAGAATAACCGGGAAGTCATTTTGGAAAATGTTTTTTACTGTCCTTCTTAAAAATCCAAAAGCAATTGAATGGGGTGTAAGTCTATCAGCAATGTTTACACACTTTTATAATCATTCCAATTTCATTATTGATCTTACAAATGAGCAAATTGATTATATCGCCGAGCATGGAGAAGATATTTATAATCAGAACAGAATGAATATGACCGAAGAGAAGATTGTAAACTATGCCGAATGAAAGTATCTGAAAATTACAACCTGGAATAATTTTTAGTTAACTATAAATAATGTGTTAAATAAAAAAAGAAAATGAACATACTTTTAGTTTACCCAATGTATCCGGATACTTTTTGGAGTTTTAAACACGCTCTTAAATTTGTATCAAAGAAAGCAAGTTTTCCTCCTTTAGGATTGTTGACTGTTGCTGCAATGCTTCCGGAAGATTGGAATAAAAAATTAATTGATATGAATGCAGACAGCCTGAAAGATGAAGATATTCTATGGGCGGATTATGTTTTTATCAGCGCGATGTCTGTTCAGAGTGAATCTGCAAATCAGATTATACAAAAATGTAAAAAGTTGAATACAAAAATTGTAGCCGGTGGACCTTTATTTACAAGCAGTTCTGAAAATTACGAAAACGTTGATCATCTGGTTCTTAATGAAGCCGAAATTACTCTACCACAATTTCTAAGTGACCTGAATGAAGGAAAACCAAAACAAAAGTACGCTTCTGAAGAATGGGCTGATATTACAACCACTCCACTGCCTCGCTGGGACATCGCCCCGATAAAAAATTACACATCGATGAATCTTCAATATTCACGCGGTTGTCCTTTTGATTGTGATTTTTGTGATATAACAGTTCTTTATGGAAGAAGAGCACGCACAAAAACAAAAGAACAGGTAATTGCTGAATTGGATGAATTATATTTTACCGGCTGGCGCGGACCTGTATTTTTTGTTGATGATAATTTTATTGGTAATAAAGGAAAGCTGAAAAGAGAAATCTTGCCGGCGATTGTCAAATGGATGGAGAAAAGAAAAAATCCTTTTTATCTAAATACCGAAGCATCAATTAATCTTGCTGATGATGAACAGTTGATGCACCTGATGGTTAAAGCTGGATTTGAAGCTGTGTTTATTGGAATCGAGTCCCCAAATGATGATAGCCTGATTGAATGCAATAAACCTCAGAACAGGAACCGAGATTTGATCGCAAGTATAAAGAAAATACAACAGGCAGGATTGGAAGTACAGGGAGGGTTTATTGTCGGGTTTGATAATGACCCTCCTTCAATTTTTGAAAAGCTTACCAACTTTATACAGGAAAGTGGAATTGTAACAGCGATGGTTGGTTTATTAAATGCACCGACAGGAACCAAGCTTCAGAAAAGATTGGAGAACGAAGGAAGAATGCTGAAGGATTTTACGGGTAATAACACTGACTTTTCAATTAACTTTATTCCAAAAATGGATTTAAAAGCACTTCTCGATGGATATCAGAAAATCCTGGATAAAATTTATTCACCTAAGTACTATTATGAACGTGTCATGAGCTTTATGAAGGAATATGAACCAAAGAAGAAAAAAGTATTTCATCTTAATCCAAATTATATTCTTGCGTTTTTTAAATCAATATTTAAACTGGGCGTTATCGGTGAGGAAAGAATTTACTACTGGAAATTATTTTTTTGGTCGCTGTTCAGAAAACCACAACTGTTTTCTTTAGCCATTCTGTTTACAATTTACGGTTTTCATTTTAGAAGAATATCAAATGGAGTTTAATTGAATTCATCTTATTGGATCTATACCATTGCACTTTGTGTTGTCATAGCTCTCTGGTTTTTATAAAAGAAAACAAAAAAGTTTTTTGTTATTTATTCAAATTAATGTTTTAGTCGATTCATGCATATTTAGAAAATATAATATACGTGATGGAAACTAATCTTTAAAAGTAATCCACTTTACAGTCGCAGAAAATTATCACAACATTAGAATATCGCCGATAAGGATTACGTGAATGAGAAGATTACCCCAATTATTAAAAAGAGCTAAAAAGGACAACCAAACAATAGGTACTTAAATGAACGAACAAAAAGTAATATTGGGTGAATTTGAGGATGAGTTTTATGCCGAAGTGGCCAGAAGAGATCTTGAAGCCGCAGGAATTAGAGCAACTGTGATCAAGGATAATAGCAATTTATTTATACTTTTCTCGGAACAAGATAAAGCAGTACGGCTTGTAATCCCAGATACACAAATAGAAAAAGCAAAACAAATACTGAAGACGAAATTTTATTAATTAAGTAAGCCTCCAATGCGATGAAAAGTAATTTTATAAATATCATTTTACTCATTCTTTTATTTACTGTTTTGAGTGATGCTTCATTAAATGAAGAAAAAACTCTTGGTATATCGAATTCATACTTCCCGGTTAATAACAGTACAGAATTGGTTTATAAATCCTCATTTGGTGAATGTATTACAACTTATACTCAGGATGGCGGACTAACTATCAGTTCGAGTGAAGCCGATGATTTTGAGTACAGGCAGGCTATGATTATAAAAGAAGATGGCATTTATGTAACGGAAACATATCAGTTCTTAAAAATATTTCTATTTATTAAAAAAGAAGCAACGAGTACTTACGAAAAACCTCTGCTCCGATTTCCTCTGCCTTTGTTAGACGGTAAAGAGTGGAATTGGGAAGGGGAAGAATATTCCGATGGTGAAAAATATAATGTTCATATTACAGGAAAAGTTCTTGGGAATGAATCTATAATAACGAAAGCGGGAAAATTCGGAGCCGTAAAATTGGAGACTATTGTTGAAAGTTCTTCCGGGACTAAAAACAAAGTAACGGAATGGTACGCTGAAGGTGTTGGCTTAATAAAAGCAAACGCAATAATTGAAGGCGGAGGATTTATGGGATTTATGAGGGATATTCTTGGATATGGGACTATCGATTTTGAATTAGAAGAAATAAAAAATAATTAGTACATAATCCTCATCCTTAATAAGTTTTAATAAAAATACCTTAACGACCTAGTCCACTTTTCATCCCTTTGCCCTATTGAACAACGCTAAACTTTTGCATATTCTATTGTAGTATTCAGGCAACTATTACATCAAACAAT
>CBDUAV010000160.1:0-4274 GCA_965365225.1 uncultured Ignavibacteria bacterium
TTAACAAGATAATTATATGAAATATTTATTTATTACTTACACACTATTTGCATTTTTATTAATAAGTCATCCACAAAGTCTTCCCGATGATTACATTCTACCTTTACCAGAAGACGTTGATTCAAGTGAAGTAAATTTATCAGATCTTGAAAAAGCAATTGATCGCCTGCACAATTTTTCTGAATATATTTACAATCCTGTTAAGTTGACTGCTCTCGATTCAGTTTCTTATACTCCTAAAAACTTAACCGATCTTGGAAACAATAACAGATGGGGAGCAGGAAGCTGGGGAAGAGGACCGTTTTCAAAATTTGTTGACCGCTTTCTGTTCGATAGATTTGAGAAAACAACTTACAGTGCTTTTTATAAAAAGCATTCAAACAATAACCTTAAAAATTATTACTGGGGTACACATCCTATAATTTCTTACTGCTCGCGTACTCTAATTGCCTATTGCAACATCTATACACAAACTAGCAATCACATAAGTAAAAGCTTTTGCATTGATCGAATTATCGCCGGTGCGAAATACCTGATATCTCAACAACAGAAGGATGGATCTTATGTACAATGGCATTGGAGGAACGGCAAAAATAGTCCTAATATAAATGATGAAATTGGTAGCAATCAGAGGAACAGCTATGCAACTGCAAATGCAATAGCAGCGTTAGCAACAGTATATCATATAATACAAAGTTATCAAATCAATCATCAAGGTCTATCAAGGAAAATTTACTCGACAATAAATAGTGCGGGTAACTTTTTAGCTAGAAACTACAATAATCATGCTCATAAAAATTATGTTGCTTTTTCTATCTGGGGATTAGTTTATGCATATAAAATTTCCGATAACGAAATTTTTATTGATTCTGCATTAGCTAAATATCAGGGTTCAATTAAACATTCACAGGATTCTAACGGTGCATGGTTTTTAGAAAAATCAAATAAATCAGATTATCACGATGCCCATCCAGCATATATGGGTATTATTTTAAGAGCCTTAATTGAATTGTATGATATTCTTCCAAATCCTTTTTACTATGATATTAAAAATGATTTGAGAAAAAGTATTACTAAAGGAATTAATCACTTTCTGCTGCCCGGTATCATTCATTCAAATTTTCCAGACAACACAGTTCGTTTAAATGCAGACGGCGGTTTGGTTGCCTATTTTAATGAAAAGGAATACATAAGATCAAAGAGTCGCGGGCTTCAACTAAGCGAAGCTTTAATGTTAGCTCTACAATCACCTGATTTATTTTTGACCAAATCAGATAAGAAAATTATTAAAGGATTTTTAAATGCCACTATGAAATATCAAATAAAAGAAACTTCTGATCTGGATAAGGTGCTTCATGTAAATTCAGATATTTACTTTAAAACTCTAACTCTTTACTCATTAATGTTTGATAACGCTTTTCAAGAATAAATTCTTTTCATCAGTTTAATAATAAGTTGAAATAAAATCAGGGAGGGGACAATGAATACAGAAAATTCTGCAGGTAAAACTCATTTCGGAAATCTCACGACTCTTTATGGCCTGCTGGATACAAGTGAGACTATTTTTCGGATATAACATTAATCACACTGAAGATCAATATAGAAACAAAAAAGCCATCCACCGAAAGTAATTTTTTAATTAAATAGCCTGCAAGGAATTCTAGTGCCTTTTGTTTGACGAGATCAGAATAAAGAATTAGGTTAAATAGAAGTGCGATGCCAATCTAAATAGCACTCCAAATAAGGCTGGTTTTTACAGTAATTCTACCTGTTCTTTTTTGCTTGCATAAAGATCGATGTAAAAGGGTAGAGCAATAATTACCTAAAAAACTATCCAGTCAATAATTAATGTCCCACAGATGGAAACTAGGGCAGAAGAATTGCTGCAGCAATTACTGTTGTCCACAATCCATTTTTATCCCCCTGTGCTGATCGGGTTATGTTAAACGTTTTAACAATTTTGCCGGACATTTTATAAATATCTTCTCTTTCGTTCCAATCGGTGTCGGAGTTAAATTCTACACCGAGCGTGGTAGCTAACATAGTTGCTGCAAGATCTTCAGCATATTCACCCGCAACTTTTTCAGTTTGCCCGAAAGGATGATGTTCGGAAAGGTAACCATAAGCATTTTTATCTGTTGGAAGCGCAACTCCGAGAGAAGCAGCAATTAATCTATTGGGCTCGTTTGTAGAGTTTCTTGCCATAACTGCATGAACGATCTGCCCTGGTTCAATTTCTTTTACACCTTCATCAATGGTTATTCTTTTACAGTTAGTTGGAAAAATACTGCTGACGGAAACAAGATTGCAAATTTCTATTCTAGCAGCCCTCAAAGCTAGCTCGAATGAAGTTAAATATTCTTTGCTTTTGCCGACACCCTTGGTAAAGAAGATTTTTGTAGGTCTGTACAATTTAAACCCTCCTGTAAAAAGTTAACTAACAAATTTAATAAATTTACGTTTACCAACCTTCAGAATCATACCGTCACTCAATTTAAGTTTAGAGTTAAAATCGGAAATTTTTTTGCCATCCACCGAAACGCCGCCCTGCATAACCAATCTTTTTGCTTCTGCCCTCGATGGTGCAAAATTAATTGCAGTTATCAATTCCACAATATTTATTTCAGGATTTTTACTATCAATTTTATATTCCGGTATTTCATCCGGCACATCTTTATTAATAAATATTTTATCGAACTCTGCTTCAGCCTGTTTCGCCGCTTCTTCGTTGTGATACATTGAAACAAGCTTGCAAGCAAGTCTTCGTTTAATGTCTCTTGGATTTATATTAGAATGTTTAAGCTGTTGTTTAATTTCTTTAAGTTCGCTTGATGAAACATCAGATGCAAGTTCATAATAAGTATAAATCAGATTGTCAGGAATAGAAAGTGTTTTACCGTAAATTTCTTTTGGTGATTCAGAAATTCCAATGTAGTTATTGTATGACTTACTCATCTTTTCAACACCATCTGTTCCTACGAGAAGCGGCATTGTTAAAATTACCTGCGGTTCCTGTCCGTACTCACGTTGAATATCTCTTCCAACCAAAAGGTTAAATTTCTGATCTGTTCCACCAAGCTCAACATCACTCTCAATTGCAACCGAATCCATCGCTTGTGCGAGCGGATATAGAAGTTCGTGAATGCTGATTGGTTCGCCGGCTTTGTATCTTTTTGTAAAATCATCACGCTCAAGCATACGTGCAATGGTGTATTTGGAAGCAAGCCGAATCACATCTTCAAAACTCATTTTGCTCAACCAATCAGAGTTGTAAACAATTTTTGTTTTTTCTGCATCAAGAATTTTTGATGCCTGCTGAAAATAAGTTTCGCCATGCTCTCTTGTTTCAATTAAAGTTAGAGCAGGTCTGGTAACACTTCTGCCGGAAGGATCTCCTATCATTCCTGTAAAATCGCCTACAATTAAAATTGCCTGATGACCAAGTGCTTGAAAGTGTGCAAGCTTTCTTAAAACTACTGAATGCCCGATGTGTAAATCCGGGCGTGAAGGATCGCACCCTAATTTTATGTTGAGTGATTTTCCTTCCTTTAATGAACGTTCTAGCTTTTTGACTAATTCTTCATCAGGAATTATTTCACTGGCACCTTGTTTAATGAGGTCCATCTGTTCTTTAAGTGGAGGAAATTTGTGATTTGACATAATCAGTATTTAATTCTTCTTTCCTGTTCCCTTTGAAAATCTTTTTTAGCTATATCTTTTCGCTTATCGTATACCTTTTTACCCTTTGCCAGGGCCAGTTCAACTTTGGCTTTGCCGTTTTTAAAATACAATCTCAGAGGCACCAAAGTTAAACCTTTTTCTTTGGTTTTTCCAATGAGTTTTCTTATTTCACTTCGGTTCAGAAGAAGTTTCCGCTCTCTGCGTGGATCATGATTATTTATATTGCCTTGTGTGTATTCACTTATGTGAAGATTAATAAGCCAAACCTCACCATCCACTAATTTTCCATAGCTGTCTACTAAATTGGCTTTACCCTGTCGTAAAGATTTAACTTCAGTCCCGACTAAAACTATTCCGGCTTCAAAGGTCTGAAGAATGGTATATTCGTGTCTTGCTTTACGGTTTACGGTTATATTTTTTTCTGTGTCTTGCTGTTGCATATTTTAAATCAAACGCAAAAATCATCTTAATTAAAGTTAAATGCAATAGATAATTAATTTTTGTTTAAGTCATTAAAAATGATGAATTGGAGAATTTCTACACAAATAAAAAACGGTAGTTGTTGTACTACCGTTCTTTAAAAAAATTATTTA
>CBDUAV010000161.1:0-4208 GCA_965365225.1 uncultured Ignavibacteria bacterium
ACGGCTCCGCTTTCAAATTTAATTCTCGATGGAATAACCCGGAAAGTAGTGCTCGAACTTTGCAATCAACTAAAAATTAAGGTGAAAGAAGAGCACATTTGTAAAAATGAACTAAAAAATTACAATGAATTTTTTATAACTAGCACGACAAAGGAAATTACCCCGATAGTTCAAATAGATGAATGGGAAATTAATGCCGGAGTATCGGGCGGAGTTACAAAAAATTTGCAATCTGCTTTTACTGAATTAACGGGAATATATTAGTGGAAGAAAGGGCACAGCATACCGCGGAAGTTTTTATCCTGACAAGCGAATGGCAGGATTCAGGCGGGAAAAACATCTTAAAATTTTATGGTAAGTCTAAAGAGCTCGGCGCAGTAGAGATAAAGGTTAACAACAATCCTGTTTTTTTCGCAGAGAAAAATGCACAAAGTGCTTTAACAAAAGTTCCTTTCAGCGAGAAAGAAGTAGGGCTAAAAAATTTTAATCACAAAAAAGTAGATGCATTATATTTTAACACACAACGGGATTTAACAACAGCAGCTGAAGAGTTAAATGAAAATCAAGTAAAATCATTCGAATCGGATGTGGATCCGTGCAGAAGGTTTTTAATGGAAAGATTCATTAATGCACAGGTAAAAGTATGCGGAAAATGTGAAAAGAAAGAAATCCTTTCTTCGTTTTTAACTCCCAAAATAGAACCCTGCGAAGTTACACCCGAACTTCTTATCGCTTCAGTTGATATTGAAACAGGTGCAAACAACAGCTTACTCTATTCAATAGCCATACACCTTTCAGGTAAAATGGACGATAAAAAAGTTTTTATTGTTTCGGATAAAAACGATGTGTTGCCGGAATATGTTAATTCATTTAAAGATGAAAAAGAACTGCTAATCAATTTCATTGAATGGTTTAAGCTTACTGATCCCGATGTAATTATTGGCTGGCATGTAATTGGATTTGATCTGATGTTTCTAGAAAGCAAGTGCAATGAGTTGATGATTCCATTTGATATTGCACGAGGCAAAGGCAGGGTTTCTTTAAGAACAAGAAAACCACGCGGCTATTTTGCTTCCATAACAGGAAGAGTTGTAATTGATGGGCCGGTCGCACTTAGAACTTCGTTTTATACTTTTGAAGATTATAGGTTGGAAACAGTTGCACAGGAACTTTTAGCTGAAGGAAAAGCAATCACACCTGATCAGAATAAAGTTGAAGAAATTGAAAGACTGTTTAAAGAAGATAAAGCTGCACTTGCAGAATATAATTTAAAAGATGCGATTCTCGTTACAGATATTTTTAGCAAAGCAGGATTGATCGCTCTTTACATCCGCCGCTCACAGCTTTCGGGTTTGCTTATGGATGAGCTTGGAATGATGACTCTTGCCTTCGATCATTTTTTTCTGCCGAAGTTGCATCGTGCGGGATATGTTGCACCAAACGTGAAAGATCTGGATACATCGGAACACGCTGCCGGCGGATATGTGATGGATCCTGTTCCCGGAATTTATGATGATATAGTTGTGCTTGATTTTAAAAGCTTGTATCCATCTATCATCCAAACATTTAAAATTGATCCGCTATCAAACCTGCTTTCCGACAAGGATACCATAGAAACACTTAACGGCTTTAAATTTTCTGCAACCAAGCACTTTTTGCCTGAGTTCATTGATCACTTAATTGAACAAAGAAACATTGCACGAAAAAAAAATGATACGCAGCTTTCGCAGGCAATAAAAATTTTAATGAATAGCTTTTACGGAGTGATGGGTTCTTTCGGCTGCAGATTTTACCACCCAAATCTTCCAACAGCAATTACAGGAACAGGGCACAGACTTTTACTCGGCAGCGAAGAACATCTTGCACAAAAAGGATACGAAGTAATTTACGGCGATACCGATTCTCTCTTCATAAAGCTTAAAAAGGGAGAGGGCAAAAATGCACTTGAGAATGCAAACAAAATTGCAACTGATTTAAACATATTTTGGGCTGATAAGATCCAAACTGAATATGGATTGAAATCGTATTTGGAAATTGAATTTGAAAAGTATTACAGAAAATTTATTCTAACTCCTGCAAGAGGCAGTGAAGCAGGTGCTAAAAAACGTTATGCAGGATTAATTGTTGAAGGCATAGTTGAAAGATTAGAATTTGTCGGGATGGAATTTGTTCGCACAGATTGGACGCGACTTGCAAAAGAATTCCAGGTTGAACTTTACAACAAAGTTTTTAACAATGAAGAAATCCGTGATTGGTTGAGGGATTTTGTAAAAAGAGTGAAAGAGGGCAATTACGATGACAAGCTCGTTTATAGAAAACGCTTAAGAAAAGATGTGGATGAATACACGAAAAACGTTCCGCAGCATGTTAAGGCTGCACGCATGCTGCCGGAAGCAGTTGGAACTGTTTATTATGTAATTACAAAAAGAGGTCCGATTCCTGTAGAGTTAAAGCATACTGATATAGATTACGATCACTATATCGAAAAGCAGTTAAAGCCGGTCGCTGATTCGGTTTTAGTTTTACTCAACGAATCATTTGATTCAATTGTTCAATCAGATCAGTTAAGCTTCTTTTGAGCTAATTAATTATCTTTGCATTTAACTTGTTCATTTCTGGAAGGAAAAATATTGCAAATACAATTCATCGGCGGAGCCAGAACAGTAACCGGCTCTCAGCACCTGCTTTCAATTAATGGTAAAAAAATTCTTTTAGAGTGTGGTCTTTTTCAGGGCAGAAGAAAAGAAACCTACGAAAAAAATAAAAACTTCATTTTTAATCCTGCTGAAATTGATACGCTGATACTCTCCCACGCACACATAGATCACAGCGGCAACATTCCGAATCTTGTTAAAAATGGTTTCCGCGGACCAATATTCGCAACAGCTGCTACGGTTGATTTATGCCAGATAATGCTTCGCGATTCTGCACACTTGCAGGAAAGAGATATTGAATGGGTTAATAAAAAACGGAAAAAGAAAAAGTTAAATCCCGTTGAGGCACTTTATTCTTTTGAAGATGTCGAAACTGCCATGAAACAATTTATTGGAGTGCAGTATAATCATCCAATAGAAATTTACCCGGGAGTTACGGCAATTTTTCAGGATGCAGGACATATTCTGGGTTCATCAAGCATTTTACTTGAAGTTGAGGAAAGCAGCAACAAAAAAATTCGTTTTGGTTTTACTGGAGATATCGGAAGACCTGAAATGCCCGTTGTTCGAACTCCTGATTTGCTTCGCGAAGTTGATGTGCTGATAATGGAAAGTACATACGGCAATCGTCTTCATTCAAAAGTAGAAGAAGTGGAAGAGGAGCTTGCAAAAGTTGTTCAGCAATGCTGCGATCAAGGAGGAAAAATAATAATACCGGCATTTGCAGTTGGCAGAACCCAATTACTTGTTTACATGCTTCATAAATTGTTCGATCAAAACAGGATACCGCAAGTTCCGATTTATGTAGACAGTCCACTGGCTGTAAATGCAACAAATGTTTTTAGAGCTCATCCGGAATGTTTTGATAGAGAAACGTACAGAATATTTTTACAAAACGGAGATGATCCTTTCGGTTTTGAAAGACTAACTTATGTTTCGACTGTTGACCAATCAAAAGAACTAAATGAAAAAAGCGGTCCGATGATAATTATTTCTGCATCCGGAATGGCAGAAGGCGGAAGAATTTTACATCATCTTGCAAATAACATTGCCAATCCTAAAAATCTTCTTCTCTTTGTAGGCTACGCAGCCGAACACACTCTTGCCAGAAGACTAATGGAATTAAGGGAAAGAGTAAATATTTTTGGTGAAGAATTTAAGGTTAAATGCCAAATAAAAGTTATGGACTATTTTAGTGCACATGCAGATCAGGGCGAACTGATGGATTATTTGCGCCTAAATAGAACTGAAAAGCTAAAAAATGTGTTTTTAGTACATGGCGAAGAGGAGCAGGCATTACCTTTACGGGAAAAAATAGTGCAAAAAGGCTATCGGCACGTCGCATTTCCTAATTCCGGCGAAAAATTCGAGATTTAGGAACCTTTTTTCGCTTTAATTCATCTAAAAAAGTGTTATGTTTGTATCTTTGGATTTTAACGGTTTGGCCTTCTCTTTCCGTTAAAGCCGCAATTAACAAATTTCTTAAAAACCCTTAAATCAAGGAGAGTGATCAGCTTGAAGATAACAAAGCAGTTCACAAATCGCGAAAGCAAA
>CBDUAV010000162.1:0-4129 GCA_965365225.1 uncultured Ignavibacteria bacterium
TTATTACTTAAGATTGAATGACTTTAATTTATTAAATTTATACTCAATAATCTTATAAAAATGGAGAGTTAATGAGTTCCTGGAACTGGGAGGTTGAAAATGAAGAGTTTCTTCAAAAAACCATAAAACGATGCAAAGAAAAAAAGATAATTCTTCCCAAATTTTCTGAACTTAAGAATCCTGATACTATTCCTGAAAAAATTCAATCCGACTTATCAAAAATTGATCTGCAGGAAGTTCATCCACTAAATCTTTTTCGAATAAATTGGAGAAACGATACGGCAACTGGTTCATTCGGTGATATTAACTTCTTGGAAATTCCTAAAGAAATCACTGGAGTTAAAGCAAGAATAGTTGGATTGGTTGGAAAATTCTTCCCCACAGGTGCTCATAAAGTCGGAGCTACTTATGGATGTCTGGCTCCTTATTTGGTTACAGGCAGATTCAATCCTGAATATCATAAAGCTGTCTGGCCTTCAACTGGAAATTACTGCAGAGGCGGAACATTCAATTCCGCACTCCTTTCAGTTCACCCTGTTGCTATTTTACCGGAAGAGATGAGCAAAGAAAGATTTGAATGGCTGGAGAATCTGGGTGCAGAAATTTATGCTACACCTGGTTGTGAGAGCAACGTAAAAGAAATTTATGATAAATGCCACGAGCTGGAAGCAGAAAGCGAAGAGTATTTAATATTTAATCAGTTTGATCAGTTTGGCAACTCCGTTTGGCATTATGAAATAACTGGTTATACAATAGAAAAGCTGTTCGATCAAATAAAAGAAAAAAGTCAGAGATTAACGGCTTATGTTAGTGCAACAGGATCAGCAGGAACAATTGCTGCAGGGGATTACCTGCGAAAGAAATATCCACAAATTAAAGTTTTAGCAACTGAAGCATTGCAATGTCCGACACTATTAATGAATGGCTATGGCGGACATAGAATTGAAGGTATTGGTGATAAGCATGTCCCTTGGATACACAATGTAAAAAACACAGATGCAATTGCCGCCATTGATGATGAAGATACTTTGCGCATTTTAAGATTGTTTAATGAAGAGGCAGGAAAAAAAGTTTTGATACAAAATGGAGTCGATAAAGAAATAGTCGAGAAGTTATCTTATTTGGGTATTTCATGTATTTGCAATCTACTTGCATCAATAAAGCTTGCCAAATATTACGAGTTAAATGAGAATGATATCATTTTTACAATATTTACAGATTCAGTTGAGCTATATCATTCGCGTTTAAAAGAAATGAATGAGAACGGGGGGGCATACACTAATATTCAAGCTTTAATTGATTGGAATGCGGTTATTAAAAAGCAAAGTATCGATTACCTTAAAGAATTAAATTATTACGATAAGAAAACAATACACAACCTGAAATATTTTACCTGGATAGAACAACAGGGAAAAGATGTGGAAGAGCTCGATGCACAATGGCATGATGAAAATTATTGGGAAGAAAGATTTACTACGGCTCCGAAATGGGATAAGTTAATTGGTGATTTTAATAAACGGGTTGGAATAAAATATTAAAAAAACATTTTCTAAAATCATGGTCATTCTGACCCCGCCTTAGCGGGGGAAGAATCTCCATTAATTCATTTAATTATGAAAATAACAAACGCTTGGATTTGCAGAATAAGTAAAACTAAAGTTGAACCTGTTTTTGGTGATTTAACTTTTAGTGATGGTAAAATATCAGCAATCGATAAAAAGTTTTTTGATTCGAAAAAAGTTTTTTCTGAAAAGACAAATGCGACAGATATAATTAATGCTGGGGGACGTGTAATTACAATTCCAAATATAAACTTCCATGATCATTTTTATTCACGTCTTGCTAAGGGATTGTCAATTAAAGGTGAGATGAACAACTTCCACAACATACTAAAAAACCTTTGGTGGAAGCTGGATATGGTATTGGATGAAGAGATGATTAGAGCTTCCGCACAAATGGCTGTCCTCGAATCAATAAGGAATGGAGTTACTTATATTTTTGATCATCATTCATCACCGAAGTCTGCAAATGAAAGTCTGAAAATAATCGGCGATGTTTTAAAGAAAACTGATTTGTTCGGTGTTCTGTGTTTTGAATCTACTGATAGGAATGGAAAAGAATTAGCGACAAAAGGATTGAATGAAAACATAGATTTTCTTCAAAATCAAACAAGTGAAAACATAAAAGGATTGTTTGGAATCCATGCTTCATTTACAGTTGATGATGAAACATTAAAAACAGCATCAGAAATTGTAAATGAAAATGAACTCGGAATTCATATTCATTTATGCGAAGATAAAGTTGATCGGGAAATCAGCTTAAAACAATTCAACAAATCTCCCGTTGATCGTTTGGACAATTTTAATTTATTAAATGATAAAAGCATTTTAGCACACGGTATTCATTTAATTGAAAATGATTTCAGATTAATCGAAAAAGCAGGTAGTGCATTTGTTTATAATCCTGATTCGAATTTAAATAATGCAGTTGGGATAGCAGATTTTTCGCATATTCCCAATTCAATTCCAATTCTAATCGGTACAGATGGAATGAATTCAAATCCTGCAAGATCTTTAAAGCAAATTTTTCTTCTCAGCAGGCATAGGGGAATGTCATTTGAGGCAGCATTCAAATTCATAAACAAAATTTATTTTGATCAGATAGATTTTATAAAAAAATATTATCCTAATTTTACTTCTTTAGGCGTAAATGACAGAGCTGATTTAATTATTTGGGATTATATCCCGCCAACAATTTTTAACTCTGATAATTTCTGTGGGCATTTTGTTTATGGAATTTTAGATAGACCCATTCACAGCGTTATTCAAAATGGTCATGTTTTGATGAAAAATTGTCAAATTACAATAGATGAATCAGACTATAACAGAAATATAGCTGAACAGGGTAGAAGACTATATGAAATATTTAACTCCCTTTCTTAAAAATTAATTGAATCTCCAATCAAAATGGAACTCGCAAAAAAAATCATAAAAAAAGCTGAAGAGCATAAAGATTACAGTGCAAATAATCTTTCAAAACTGATTCAAATAAAATCATTAAGTGGACAGGAAAAAGAAGTTGCATATGATATGAAAAGAATGATGGAAGAAGCAAACTTTGATGAAGTAAAAATTGATGGATTAGGAAATGTAATCGGTAGAATTGGGAATGGAAAAAAGATTATTGCAATTGATGGTCACATTGATACTGTTGATTTAGGAAATTTGGACGCATGGGAATTTGATCCCCTTGGAGGTGAAATAAAAGACGGATATGTTCAAGGTAGAGGTACGGCAGATCAAACTGGTGGACCGGTAGCAGCAATTACTGCTGGAAAAATTTTGAAAGAAATTGGTTTGCCAGAAGATGTTACTCTATATGTTACTGGGACTGTTATGGAAGAAGATTGCGATGGACTTTGCTGGAAGTATATAGTTGAAGAAGAAAAAATTAAACCTGATTGTGTTATTGTTACAGAACCAACTAATCTAAATATATACCTCGGGCACAGAGGAAGAATGGAAATTGAGGTTTCCTTTTATGGTCTTTCTGCTCATGGTTCTGCTCCTGAAAGGGGAAAAAATGCAATTTATTTGGCTTCACGGGCTGTTCTGGAAATTGAAAAACTAAACGAACGTTTAGCTGCAGATCCATTTTTGGGCAAGGGAAGCGTTACAATTTCAGAAATAGTTTCTTCGAGTCCTTCACTTTGTGCTGTTGCAGACTTTGCCAAGATTCATCTTGATAGAAGATTAACCTGGGGCGAGGATAAAGAAATAGCATTAAATCAGGTAAAAGAAATTGTAGCTGGAATGAATGCAAAAGTTGAACTACTTAACTACAAAGAAAAAGCTTATACCGGATTGGAATATGGAATGGAGAAATATTATCCAACCTGGAAAATTGAAGAAGATCATCCTGTGATTCAAAATGGTGTTAAAAGTTTTAGAGGATTGTTTGGGAAAGAACCGATTGTCGATAAATGGACTTTCTCTACTAATGGCGTAACAATAAATGGCATTTATAAAATACCCGTAATCGGCTTTGGACCAGGGAATGAAGAGCTTGCTCATGCACCAAATGAAAAAGTTCCGATAGATCATCTTGTAAAAGCATCAGCATTTTATGC
>CBDUAV010000163.1:0-4121 GCA_965365225.1 uncultured Ignavibacteria bacterium
CATTTAACGCTGCAGCTAATGCAATGGCTGAAGTATCTGATCCGCCGCGTCCCAAAGTGGTTATATCCCTCTTGTAACTAACACCCTGAAATCCCCCAATTACAACAACTTTACCCTTCTCCAGTTCATCCTGTACTCTAACAGGTCTAACTTCAATAACCTTAGCATCGTTATGCCGGTCATTTGTTACAATTCCCGCCTGTGAACCAGTAAGTGAAATCGCTTCAACTCCTAATTCATTCAAAGCAATACACAGAATTGCCATTGTGGTTCTTTCACCTGTACTCAGGAGCATATCCATTTCCCGACGGGCAGGATTTGGTGAAATATGTTTTGCCATTTCAATGAGTGAATTTGTGGTTTTACCCATTGCGGAAACCACTGCAACTACATTGTTCCCAGATTTTTTTGTGGCGGCTATCATTTCCGCAATTTTTTTCAGCTTATCCACATCTGCAACACTGCTGCCACCATATTTTTGAACGATTATACTCACTAAAGTTTCCTGAGCTCTTCCATTAATTGAGTTTTACTTTTTGTTTTATCATCTACTTTCTTTAAAAGTTTTGCAGGAATTCCCACCATGACTGAATATGGTTCAACATCCTTTATTACTACTGAGCCAGCCGCAATTACAGCACCCTTCCCTACTTTAATTCCTTCAAGAATGACAACATTGGCACCAATTACTACATCATCTTCAACAATTACGGGATCGGCACTTGGCGGCTCTATCACACCCGCTAAAACAGTTCCTGCACCAATATGACAGTTCTTTCCAACTATAGCCCTTCCGCCAACAACCACATTCATATCGATCATTGTCCGTTCACCAATTACAGCACCAATATTCAAAACTGCACCCATCATGATCACACAATGATCTCCAATTTCAACCATATCACGAATTATCGCGCCAGGTTCAATTCGGCAGTTGTACTTTGTTAAATCTGCCATTGGTATAGCCGAATTGCGACGATCAATTTCAATTCTATGTTTTGAAATATATTTTTTATTGTTTATTAAGAAATCCTGCAGCACTGAATGTTCACAAAATAAAACGCCTGAAACCGATGAACCATAAAAATCCAGAGCGTCAAAATCAATTTTATCCAATTCACCTTGCAAATAAACTTTTGCTGGAGTTTTCTTTTTTGCTTCGGAAATTTTCTTAATTACTTCGTGTGAATCCATATTTGAAGTTAAAACCTTTTAATATTTATGTTAAACAGTCATTCTGAAGGAGCGGAACGACTGAAGAATCTAATAATAATTAGTGAGATTCTTCGCTGCGCTCAGAATGACGCTTTTTTTTATTTATTGAAAACAACATCGGTAAATGAATAAAAACCTCTTTCTTTTTTTAATGCAAAATCTGCAGATAACAAAATACCTTCAGCAAATGTTCTCCGGGAAAGTGCTCGATGCTCAAGAGAAATAACCTCACCCAAACCAGCAAAACTAATCGAATGATCGCCGGGAACATTACCTAATCTAAATGAAGATGTGTTTACGTTTTTATCTTTAAATATTTCCTGCAGCATTTTTGCAGTGCCGGATGGTTTGTCTTTTTTGAAACGATGATGAGTTTCGCTTATTTCCACATCCCAATCTGGCAAAAGCTCTTTTGCTTTTTTGGTTAACTGTAAAAGTATTTGTATTCCTAAAGAAAAATTGTAGCTCTGAACCACGCAAACTTTTTTTGCTAGTTCATTTATGTTTTTAAAATCTTCTTCCTTTAATCCTGTAGTTGCAACTATCAATGGTATTTTGTATTCATCAGCAAAATCAATTACTTTAGCGAATGCTTCTGGTAATGAACAATCAATCAATATTTCCGGTTCGGATTGAATCCATTCACCCGTTAAATCAAATGTAAAAACGAGCTCGTGGTTATGGTCGGCGAAAACATTTATTACTTCTTTTCCGAGCTTGCCGGATGCACCAATTAATCCATATTTCATTTTATCACCATGTGATTATTTCTCACTTTTCATTTTTTCAAATTCTACATCAAGCACTGCTTCAGCTTTAGGAGTTGCTTTATTTAACGGAAGCCTCAAAACATTTTCACAAAATCCTAATTTGTTCATTATATATTTTACAGGAGCCGGACTCGTTTCAACAAATAAAGCGTTCATCATTGATAGATACTGCTTATTAAATTTTTGGGCAGTTGGCAGATTCTTCTTTAAAATAGCATCAGCAATTTTTTTCATCTCGACAGGATAAGGATTTGAAAAAACAGAAATCGCACCATCGCCGCCCAAAGCTAAAATTGCAAGTGTTTGATCATCATTTCCTGAAAGAACAGAAAATGAATCAGGTTTTAGTGAAATAAGATGAGCAATTTGTGAAATGTTGCCGCTTGCCTCTTTAATGGCTACAACATTTTTACATTCTTTATGGATCTTTACAGCTGTCTCCGGCAAAATATTCATCCCTGTGCGCGATGGGACATTGTAAACTATAATTGGCAAATGTGTTTTTTCTGAAATTAGTTTATAGTGTTCGACAAGACTTTCCTGTGTTCCTTTATTGTAGTAAGGATTAACAATCAGCAAACCATCAGCTTTTAAATCTTCTGCCTGTTTGTTGTTTTCAATTACCTTTTTCGTGTTGTTTGTCCCTGTTCCGACTATTACAGGCACTTTCCCAGTTGCTTCTTCAACTACTACAGAAATCAATTTTCTTCGTTCATCATAATCAATTACAGGAGTTTCGCCAGTTGTGCCAAGAACAATCAAAGCATCAATTCCACTTTCAAGTTGATGCTGAACTATTTTTTTAAGAGAATCGAGATCAACCGATTGATCTTGTTTGAAAGGTGTGATGAGTGCAGTGCCAACTCCTTTGAACATTTTTCTTCCTCTTTGAGTAAAATTAGTTGTTATAAAAATATGAAAAAATTAAGCTAACTCTAATATATTAAATTGTTTATCAGATTCTGATAAGATATATTTGCAATTAAAATATGCACCCGTAGCTCAATTGGATAGAGCATCTGACTACGGAATTTATGTAACTTTAATCACTTCAAGAACTTATACCCACCTTTACACTTTCCTTACTACTGAATGACTTCAATGTGCTTAGAAAGGAGTCTCTATTATGTTTCTTTCCAAACGTAGTGGTGGAATTTATTATGTTTTCTATAATAATCCACAAGGTAAACGAACTTGCATCTCGACTCGAGCTAAAAAGAAATCTGATGCTATGAAATTCTTAACTCGTTTCAGAGAAGAGATTAAGAAACGAGAATCAACTGGGATTATATCTATTCGTTTAAGTGAGTTTATAAATAAGTTTCGTTCTCATTCTGCTTATGCACATTCCTACTCAACCTCAAAAGACTACATTTCCGAATTAAACCAATTCGCAAAATTCACAAGCAATATTCATATTAACGAAATAACTCAAAAGAATGTAAATGAGTATTTAAGAGAAAGAGGAAAAATTTCTGTTTATACAAGCTCCAAAGCATTAAGATACTTAAAGAGCATTTTCAATTGGGCAATTATAGAACAGTATTTAACCGAAAATCCTTGTAAAAATATTAAACCTATAAAAACTCCCGAGAAACAACCATTATTCTTATCTGAGAAAGACTTTGAGACTTTAATAAATAGTGTAAAGGAGAAAGACTTAAAAGATGTGATTATCTTTGCTGCAAATACTGGACTGAGAAAAATGGAAATTTTAACTCTTGAATGGACACAAATAAACCTGCGGGATAGATACGCTATACTTGATAATAATAATGGACATACAACGAAATCAAAAAGAGTTAGAACAGTACCACTAAATCAAAAAGCAATGGAAATAGTTCAGGATAGAAAAAAATTAAATAATAATCTTGTATTTACCTATAACGGTGAATCCCTTAATCCATATTTTGCTTGTAAGAAGTTTAAGAAGTACGCTATCAAAGCTGGACTTAATCCAATGTTAAAATTTCATTCTTTAAGACATACTTTTGCAAGTTGGCTAGTTCAAAGAGGTATTTCACTTTATCAAGTAAGCAAGTTATTAGGACATTCAGATATAAAGACAACTGAAACATATTCTCACCTGTCTCCAGAAAATTTTAGAAGTGCAGTTGATAGCTTGAACTAAGATAT
>CBDUAV010000164.1:0-4111 GCA_965365225.1 uncultured Ignavibacteria bacterium
TAAATTTTAAAGTAATTTTTACTTGGATTATACCAGTACGGATCCTGTAACGATTGTGAGTCACTTTCAATAATTTTTCCAGTGAAGCTGCTTGCCTCTGTAAAATTTATTACAGAATTTGCTAGAAATTCCTCTGTCATTGGGTCAGAATGAGGAACAACATTTTCAATATTATCTGATTTATAATCTACTCGAATGGTAACAGATTTATTAATCACTAAATCCCGTGTAACAGGATTAAACTGAAAAGGTGATACTTTAACAGGTAAAACTTTTGCGTATCTAAACATAATTGATACATCAAATTCTGCGGCTGTAAGAGGAAACAACTTATTATTGCTATAGATTTTTTCATCTATTAACTCAACATTCTGTTCTTCAAAAGATGGATCTTCAGCAGGATAAGGAATAATAAATTGATTCTTTTTTATAGTTTGAATTTTCTCTATAATTCTAATTTGAGGTTGGCTTGAAATTGGAATCCCAACGTTTAGTACGTAAGCAGGTAACCAAGGTTCCCCTGGATTTCTAAAATAATCATCCCTGCCAATAATTTTTTGATATGATTTTCCGTTGACAAGAGTGTCAATAATTTTAAATGAATCGTTGAAATCAATTTTTACAATTAAATTGTTGGAGTTTGACTCTAAGATTTCATGTTGCTGGGAGAAACTGATAGGATTTAAAAAAACGGTTATAAATAGTAATTGAAAGAAGTTATTGAACACTCTCATTAATCTCCTCATAGGATGAATATTTGTGCGAAACATAGTATTTTGAAGCTATTCAGACAAGGGAAAAAAAATGATATTCTTAAGAAATTGAAGGGAATGATTTAGTATAATCACTTAAATAATGTTTCCATCAAATAGACTACAGTTCTTATTTTCTATAAACAATTTCTATTGATAAATCAGTTATCTAACAAACTATTGAAAATAAAATATTACTTAATTAAATATTTCCTTCGTTGCTTAGTATTACTTTAAACGTCTTAAGAAAAATTTTAATGTTCGATTTGATGGATGCTTTCTTATAATAATCAATTTCCATCTTAATTCTTTTATCCGGGATAAGCATCTGCCTGCCATTAATCTGAGATATTCCTGTAATGCCGGGTTTAAAGTTAAATACTTCTCTTTGCTCTTTGCTATAATTATCAGTAATTGAAATAATTTCTGGTCGTGGTCCAATTATACTCATTTCACCTTTAATCACATTAATAAATTGCGGAAGCTCATCAATGCTTGTTCGTCTTAAAAATTTACCCACACGAGTTATCCTGGGGTCATTCTGCTGGGTAATTTCTGGTCCAACCTCCAAAGCATTATCAACCATGCCTCTAAATTTCATCATCTTAAATTTTTTACCCTTAAATCCCGTTCTTTCATGAATAAAAAAAACAGGTCCTTTTGAATCGAGCTTAATAGCTATGGCAGTAAATAAAAAAATGGGAAGTGTAATTATGAGGATAAAAAGACTTGTTAAAAAATCAATAATGCGGAATAATGTTTTTCCATGTCTGCTCATAGCGAGCAATCTCTTAACGTTTTGCTCTATTTAATATATCAATTAATACAGATATAACACGGTCAACATTTTCGTCATTCATTCCTGGATATATCGGCAAGGATAACAGTCTTGGAAAGATACTTGAAGCTACCGGATAATTATCATCTTTTAAATTAAAGGTTTCACTATAATATAAATGCTGATGAACGGGCATAAAATGAACTCCTACGCCAATATTATTTTTTCGCAATTCTTCGATTATCTGTGCACGTGTTTTATTTAACTTTTCTAAATGAAGCCTTATAGGAAACAAATGCCACGATGATTCTCTATCAGATTTAATAGTATGTAATTCAATTGTATCCAAATCTTTAAGATCTTTAGTGTAGCGGGCAGCTATCCGTTTTCTGGATTCCCACATATAATCAACTTTTTTAAGCTGTGGTAAACCAAGTGAAGCTTGTAAATCTGTAAAATTATATTTAAAGCCTGGTGCAACAACTTCGTAGTACCATGAACCTGACTCACTGTAACGTTTCCAAGCGTCTCTGTTAATTCCATGCAGCCGCATAATTGAGCAACGCTCAGCTAATTCATCATCGTTAGTGCAAATCATCCCACCTTCTCCGGTTGAAAGCGTTTTAGTTGCATAAAAACTAAAACATGTTACATCCGAAATTGTTCCAATTGTTTTTCCTTTATATGTTGCCGGGAGCGAGTGAGCTGCATCTTCGAGTACTTTTAATCCGTATTTCTTTGCAAGTTCTAAAATTTCATCCATGTCACATGGCTGCCCACCATAATGAACGGGAATTATTGCTTTGGTCTTTGGAGTGATTGCTTTTTCAATTTCTTTTAGGGAGATATTAAGCGTGTCTTCAGCAACGTCCACGATTACGGGCTTTGCACCGAAGTAACAGACAATTTCTGCGGTAGCTGGAAATGTCATGGTTGGAACAATTACTTCGTCCCCCGCTTTCAATCCAAAAGCTTCTAATGTTAGATGCCCGGCAGCAGTCCATGAGCTAACAGCAATAGATTTCTTCGATCCAATATACTTGTTAAACTCACTTTCAAATCGCAAAGTTTTCGGCCCCATGCTGAGCCAACCGGACCGAACGGTATCAACTATTTCATCTACCTCTTCTTCAGAAAGAAAGGGCTTATGGAACAGCAGGAAATCTCTATTCATATTCCTAAATTTTTAGGGTTAAAATAACTAATTCGGAATGAATTTTCCAAATAAACTTACCACTAAATTGTTAAAATAGTATTACAAAAACTAAAATCAAAAAGATAATTTCATTTTGAGAATAATTTACTGACCAAAGCTATATAATCTTATCAATATATGTTAATTACAAGATTACTTTTAATTAAGAAACATACAAAGAACTTTCGTCTATCCTAATTTTTATAGTTTATAATTAGTCAAAAATTAACAAATGTTAATCTAATAATTCTAAGTGCTTTTTTAAAAAATCAATTACCCGGGTATTATCTTCCACATCTGTTGGAAGATTAAGTATTTTTTCAGAAATAAGGTTTGCAATAGGATACATTTCTCTGTTAAATTTCCACTGTTCCAATTTTTCTTTAACAGGATGCAATGGAGAAAGAAACCAATCACCCAACGATATTTTGTCTTCTTCTGCAAGCCGTAAAAAAAAATCTCTATCTTTTACTAAAATCGGATATTTGAGAAAAAGATGATTCTCAAATAATTTTTCATTCACATAAGTCTTGTATTTTGACTTTAAAAAATTAGTATAAGCTTTTGCGTTTTTTATTCTTAGTCTGTTTAAATTATTTAGTCGAGTTAACTCTTTTAAACCGGCTTTTACTTGAACCGACGAAATATCTTTAAAATAATTATGGTGCATTCTAACTTCTGATAATTCTTCTCCCCTGTTAGAACCAATAACCAGATTTTTTTTACTTAGGTCTCTATAAAGCTTTAAAAGGGGCCAATAAGTAAAACGATTAATTAAATATTTATTCAAAATTAAAAGAGATGAAAGATAAATATGTTCTTTAAAAGTTGGTTTAACTTTTTGCTGTTCAAGCAATCTAACAGAATCATTTAACTCATTTTCATTGACAACTAAAAATCCACCAATGCCTGTTGAAAAAGGCTTATTCCACTGAGTTGAATAAAAAGCTGCATCGCAATAGGAACCATTTGGTTTTCCATCATAATAGCCCCCAAAACCGTGTGCACAATCTTCGATCGTAAACAGATTATATTTTTTAGCTATACGTAAAATTTGTTTAATATTAGATGACAAGCCAAATGTATTTTGGCATAAAATTACTTTTGTTTTATCTGTAATTGAATTTTCAAGCAGATCAACATTCATATTGTAATTATCTGCAGAAATATCCACGTAAACCGGTCTAGCCTTTAAATAAAGAATTGCATTTGGTACTACTACACATGTGAATGCCGGCACTATTACTTCATCCCCTTCTTTAATATCCATGGCCTTTAAAATAGCATAAAGTGCAACTCTTCCCTTCCAATAGAGAAAAATCTGGTTAGCATTGCACTTTAGAATTGAAGCGATGGCTGCCTTGTATTTTTGTTCGTTCATCAGTT
>CBDUAV010000165.1:0-3979 GCA_965365225.1 uncultured Ignavibacteria bacterium
TCTTGCAGATAGTACGGGACAATCGCGTGGCAGTGGTGGTGTACTTCTTACTTCAGTTGAAAATGATGATAATCCAATCATACCTCAAACAGAAATTCTATTAGGCAACTATCCGAATCCGTTCAATCCATATTCAATAATTTCATTTTCAATTCCTTACGATCTAACTAACTCTTTTGTGGAATTAAAAATTTATGATATAAACGGCAGACTGATAAATACACTGATAAAAGAGAATCTTTCTGCAGGAAATTATCTAACAAAATGGTTTGGTGATAACGCTAGTGGAACAAAAGTCAGCAGTGGAGTTTATCTTTATACTTTAAGAGTGGGAGATCGGATGATTTCTAAAAAGATGACTTTGTTGAAGTAAAATAGTATTACCCGGAATACAAACCCCGGCACTCGCCGGGGTTTTTTATTGCTTTCAAAATAAAAAATATTGTTAAGTTTGGGTTAATTATCACAATATTCTGTAAATAAATTTATGCGTGCAAATTTTCACAATATTAATTTAAACCTTAATGTAAGAGGTTTACCTCAGTCAGCTACTTTAGCAATTAATGAAAAAAGCAATGAGTTAAAAAAACAGGGTAAAAAAGTATATAGGCTAGGATTGGGGCAATCCCCGTTTCCGGTTCCACAACCGGTTGTTGAAGAATTGAAAGTTAATGCCCATCAAAAGGATTATTTACCTGTTATGGGTCTACCTCAGCTTAGGGAAGCTGTTGCAGAATATCATTGCAGAATGCAGGGCGTCTGCTGTTCTGCTGATGAAGTTATAATTGGTCCCGGTTCAAAAGAGTTAATGTTTTTACTTCAGTACGTTTACTATGGTGATTTGGTTATTCCTACACCAAGCTGGGTATCTTATGCACCGCAGGCACACATGATCGGCAGACAGGTGAGATGGATAAAAACGCATCGTGAAAATAAATGGCGATTAACTGCAAAAGAATTAAAAAGACATTGCCAGCAAGATTATGATAAACCAAGAATTGTTATTCTTAATTATCCTTCAAATCCAGTTGGCGCTACTTACACTGAAACAGAATTAATTGAGATTGCTGAAATAGCAGAAAAGCATAAGATTATTCTTTGTTCAGATGAAATTTATGGCGAACTGCATCATGAAGGAAATCATATCTCAATAGCCAAGTTTTATCCAGAAGGTACAATTATCAGCGGAGGCTTAAGTAAGTGGTGCGGTGCGGGTGGTTGGCGTCTTGGAACATTTACTTTTCCAAAATCTCTCAACTGGCTTCAGCGTGCGATTTCTGTAATGGCAAGCGAAACATTTACATCTACAAGCGCACCGATTCAATATGCAGCAGTAAGAGCGTTTAAAAGAGGTAATGAAATAGAAGATTACTTGTGGAGATGCAGATGGATTTTAGATAAGCTTGGTAAAAAGCTTTCCGATCTGTTAAACAAAGATGAAATTTACACGCCCAATCCTGATGGAGCATTTTACTGTTTTCCTGATTTTAGCAGTTTTAGAGAAAAGCTGAAATCAAAAGGGATACAGACCAGTACCGAACTTTGTACAAAACTATTAGATGATACAGGAGTAGCTATTTTGCCGGGTGAGGTCTTTGGAAGACCAGCAGAAGAGTTAACTGCACGCATTGCATATGTTGATTTTGATGGAAACAGGGCTGTAAATGCCGCATTGCATTTAAATAGTAAAGATGAAATAGATGATAAATTCATCAGCACTTACTGTGGTGATCTGGTTAAAGCTGTTCAATTAATTTGCAGCTGGGTGAAAGGCTGATTCAAGTCTTAAAGCAACTCTTTCAAAACTTTAAATTGTTACGTTTTTAGTTATAAAATCAAATCAATTTAAATTTAACATACACATAACACTCCCTTAACAATTTCTTAATGTACGTTTAATAATTTTATTTGTTAATACAATAAAATAATATAATAACCGGAGAGAGATTGAAAAAAGTTATTTTTACAGGATTATTATTTCTGATTGGGGCAGTACAAGTATTCTCACAAAATGAGTCAGGGGGAAAATTTTCAGGATATATGTTTGGAGATTACTTTTATAACATTCTAAGAGACTCCACGATTGACGATTTAAATTACAACACCCTTGGAGGACAAAAAGATGTTCAGGGTTTTGAATTCAGAAGAATTTATTTTACATACGATTATAAAATATCAAATCAGTTTAGCACCAGATTCAGGTTGGAATCACAAACATTAGTGGGGGTAAAAAACACACTTTTTCTAACTTTTATTAAGGATGCCTCTCTTAAGTGGAATAATATTTTTGAAGGAAGTGATTTTATTTTTGGTATTCAACCCAACCCAACATTCCAGGTATCTGAAGCTTTCTGGAATTACAGGTCACTTGAAGAAACAATTATGGATTTAAGGGGTATTGCCAGTTCAAGAGATTTTGGTGTTTCACTTAAGGGAAAATTAAGTTCCTCTGGTAGCATAAAATACTGGTTTATGTACGGGAATGGAAGTGTATTGGAAAGTGAAGGGGATAAGTATAAGCGTGCTTATGCATTAATTGAATTGAATCCTGGTAAAGAATGGGTATTCACGATGTACGGAGATTACAGGTTTAAACCTCAAAAAGAATTTTCAGAGGTCGAGCAGAGTTTTAATAATGATTCTTTTACTTCTGCATTGCTTTTAGGTTATCAGAATAATTCTAATTTTAGAATCGGATTCGAACCCTTTTTACAAATAAATTATAACGACCAAATTAATTCCGAAACTGATGTTTATAAGATTATGAATCGTAATGCACTAGGTTTATCATTTTTTGGATGGTTTAAATTTACAGAATCTCTTGTTGGAATTAGCCGATACGATTATTTTGATCCAAACTTTTCCAATGAGTATAAAGGGGACTCAAGAAACTATTTTCTTTTAGGATTAAGCTTCATTTTACACGAGAAAGTTACAATTACCCCTAACTTTATCATGGAAACTTATGAGAAGCCATTGAATGGTTTATCAATTGATCCATCAATTACAGGGAGAATAACTTTTTATTATGAATTCCAGTAGAAAAGAACTATTACTTTTTTATTCGCTCAATTCAACTTGTCTTGAGGATTTTCTCTTGAAGGGGCGAAACGCATAGAGTGTTTGCATAAAATAATTTCCAGGGAAAAAAGTTTTTAAACCGTATTCATCCGGTTTGGTTTCCGGTAAATACGCAGTATCAAATATCCAGTCCCAAATTGCGAGCTTTGTTGCAAAATTTCTATTTCTTCCTTTTCCGGTTGAGTGATGCCAGCGGTGCATTTCAGGACCGTTAATAATTCTCTGAAGCCGACCAGTTTTTACATTTAAATTAGAATGAATATACATCCCCCAGGTAGCACTCATTAAGCCTTTATAAGCAATTACTTCGACCGGTGAGCCGAGTAATACAATCGGTAAAAATTCAATGGTCTGATTTATTAAAATTTCAATTGCATGTGAGCGTGAACCTGAAAGCCAATCGACTTTTTTAGGTGAGTGATGTGCCTCGTGAATTCGCCAGAGGAATTTGTTCTTATGCTGCCAGCGGTGCATCCAGTAGATATAAAGATCATGTGTAACAAGAAAAAAGAGAAGTTGAATCCAGATCGGTACATCTGCAAACAGCTTCAACCTGGATAAACCTGTTGAATCATCAATAAAGTTAATTATAAAACTGAAGATAATAATACCAAGTATGTAACTCTGTGCAATTGTGTATAATGCAAAATCGTCAAAAAAACCTTCACGTAAAATCCTTTGACCTTTAGTGTAAGGGAAAATTCTTTCTAAAATAATAAAGAGTACTGCCGCAATTACAATTAAAATTGTTGAGTAAAATTCAGCATCCGACATTGAAATGAGATAACTGTAAACAGAATCCCACACATCTGTAAAAATTGAAGAATATAAAACTTCTTCGAGTATAAAAAGTAAATTCATAATTGATAACTTATAGTTTAAGATTAAACCCTTCTTA
>CBDUAV010000166.1:0-3978 GCA_965365225.1 uncultured Ignavibacteria bacterium
AAACAGTAGCATTAATTATAAGTGTATCAGCAAGAGTGGCAAAATCTTGCTTGGGATGATTAAATTTTATAACAGAAGGAGCAACAACTGTAAGGGCTTTAAACATATTCAATCTGCCTGCACCGCTTCTTATATCCCAGCCAGGCTCGCCGATATCATCTGTAGTCGATTTAAGAATTTGTTTTACTTCTTCATTTGTAAAATTTTGAAGCGATAAAATAAGTGCTGCAGTTGCGGCTACGTGTGGAGTGGAAGCCGAAGTTCCGTTTATAGATGCATAGTTATTATTTCTAGCTGTAGTTAAAATCTGGGTTCCGGGTGCAACCATATCCAGAGTAGATCCATAATTTGAGTTAGCGGCAACAAAGTCATCAATTGTCGAATTACCAACGCTAATTACTTCAGAATAGCCTGATGGATAATGAGGTTCGGGTGAGCCAAAATTACCAGCACTTCCAACAAGCACTAAATTTTTTGAATAAGCAAATTGAATAACATCTTTTAATACTAGTGAAAATGAGTAATCTCCAAAACTCATATTTAATACTTTTACACCCATCTGAACCGCATATAGAATTGCCGCTGCAACATCGTCTTCTTCACCGTAACCTGCCGGATCGAAAGCTCTCAAATTTACTAATTGAATGTTTGGCGCTGCGCCTGCAATTCCGGTTACATTATTTGTTTGTGCACCTGCAATTCCCGCAATAAATGTCCCATGTCCCTGCTCATCCTTGGGATCATTATCCCAATTTAAATAATCGCCACCACTGGTATCAAACGGGAAACCGACGCGATCAGTAAAATCCCAGCCCCTGTAATCATCAATAAATCCATTGTTATCGTCATCAATATTATTTACACGTTTATCATTACCCTGATTATCTATTCCAGTTTCACCGGGATTTTGGTAAAGTTTATTTTTGAGATCTGGATGATCGTAATCAATACCAGTATCAATAAAACCCAGAAGTACGGTATCTGCACCTTGTGTTTTATCCCAGGCATCAAAGGCTTTTATTTTTTCAAGCGACCACTGCTCGCTGATTAAACTATCACTCGGAATGAAATCTAATTTATACTGGGTTGCTTTCTGAATGTAGTCTATTGATGCATCTAAATTTTGCAACCGAAGGAAAGTCGATTCATCGACATCATCATTAAAAGTAAGTTTTATTATTCTGCCCAAAACATTATCCTCTTTTGCAATTCCTTTTGCAAGATAATTAACATCTACAAGTTCAGCATTAACCTGCAATTGAACTCCTGAAGGAATGAATTCATCTGTTGAAACTTTTAATTCTATTTCTTCTTTTGGAACAGAAGATTTGTACTTAACGAAATAGACAGTTTGTGAAAATATTATCGAATTAAAAAAGAAAAGAAGTAATAAAGAAAAAATTAGATTAGATTTCATAAATTTCCTTTTTAAAGCTAAGATCTACATCAGTTGGGTATTTTCCTGAGAAACAAGCATGACAAAAATTTTCCTCTCCAGCTTCTGAAACAGCTTCGAGCATTTCCTCAATTGTAAGATATTTTAAACTATCAACGCCGAGATATTTTCCAATATTATCAATATTACTTTCATAACTGTTTGCAATCAGCTCCTCCCTGCTCGGAAAATCCATTCCATAAAAACACGGATGAGAAATTGGGGGCGAAGAAATTCTTAAATGAATAGATTTCGGATTCGCTTCCCTGATTAGCTTAACTAACTGTTTGGAAGTAGTTCCTCTCACAATTGAATCATCAACAAGTACAACAGTTCTGCCTTCAAGCACACCTTTTACAGTATTAAATTTTATTTTAACTCCAATTTCTCTTTTGATTTGTCCTGGCTGGATAAAGGTTCTTCCAATATAGTGGCTTCTGATCAATCCAATTTCAAGTTTACAGTCCACTCCAAGTTTTTCAAGTTCCGTTTGGTAACCAACTGCAGTGGTATTCGAGCTATCCGGCACACTTATTACAATAAGCTTTTTTTCATCTTCATTGTAAACCGGATGATTGCGGGCTAAAGATTTTCCTAGTCTGCGCCTCATTTTATCCACGTTATGTCCGTAAATAAAACTGTCTGGTCTGGAAAAATAAATATATTCAAAAACACAATGTTTTTTATTAACAGAATTTTCAGAAACTGAAAATGATTTTATTGAATTCGATAAAAGCACATCATTGTCAATCACAATTAATTCTCCCGGCTCGACTTCACGAATAAACTCTGCAGATAGCAAATCGAATGCACAAGTTTCTGAGGCAACAATGAATCCACCATTAAGCTTTGCAATTGATAATGGTCTAAAACCATTTGGATCGCGAGCAGCAATTAGTTTATCATCCGTAAGCAAAACCAAGCTATAAGCACCTTCTATTTTATTTATAGCTTCTTTAATCTGTTCAACTTGATCTTCAAGCCTGCTGCGGGCTATTAAATGTAGTATCACTTCCGTATCGCTTGCAGTTTGGAAAATTGCTCCTTCATTTACTAATTCCTCACGCAGCAATCTTGCGTTTGTAAGATTGCCGTTATGTGCAAGTGCAAGATTTCCTTTTCTGTAATTAACAACAAAAGGTTGTATATTTTTGATTGATTGTGCAGATCCAGTTGTTGAATACCTGTTATGCCCAATAGCAGCTTTGCCTGTGAGAGATTTTTTAAAGATAGTTGAATCTTCAAAAACTTCGGTAACTAATCCTTCACCCTTATGAATATGAAAGATTGGTTTGCCATTTTCATTATAATCCTGAGTAACAATGCCGCAAGCTTCCTGCCCTCTATGTTGGAGCGCGTGAATTCCATAATAGGTTTCTAAAGAAGCTGAAGGAATACCAAAAACACTTGTAATACCATTATTGCAGGTAGGCTTCTCACGAATAAGTTTCATTTGCATATAGAAAGATAAACTGAGTGGTTGATAAAATGAAGGGCAAAAATAAGGAATATCCAGCTAAGTTAATATTAACTGATTTGAACAATTCTTTAATTAAATTGTATCATTTTATGCTAAAGAATATTTATTTTTTCAAGCTCAAAATAAATATCATCATACCCGAGTAGATTTATCATCAGCCCGGCAAAACCCTTTTGGCTTACATCAGCAGTAAGCTTTACAATTCCTATTTCTTTTTCTCGCCATTCAGTAAACTTAGTTACTTTCCCGGAGGCTTTGGAAATTTTATAATCAAATCTTAAACAATTGAACGTTCCAGCTTCGCAAACGATTTCTTCGAATCCGGCCAATTTACCAGTTATCGTTATTGTATCAATATGTTCATCAACGTACTCAATACCCTTCCAGCTCCATTCTTCATTTACGGCTAGTGATAGGGGCAATAGAAGCGCTGGTTCGCTGTAGGTAACAGCAATAGTATGCGAAATAAACATCAAGACATCAACTTCCTGTTCCATTTTAATAATGAAAACTGAGTTGTCTTTTATTTTTATATTTTGAGCAGAAAAGAACTCATCTGATTTATATTCCTGAATATATTCCCCCCCGGATTTTTTAGTAGTATAATTAGTTGGTCCAAAGTTGGAATTGTAATGCAAAACAAGATTTTCGTCTAAAGGAAAGTATTTTTCAATTGAAATTTTCTCAATGGGATTATTTCCAATATTTAGAGATTTATCAAATGTAAAAATTGTTGTGGCAAAAGATATGATTGCAAAAATAGTAAAAAATGTTTTTAATGAATGCATAAAGTTCTTGTATTATTGAATTGAAATGATAATTAGTGATACGATTGTAATTGATTTTAAAAGAATTCGATAATTATAATCAACATTGGTGGAAATATTGGGGTAAAAATCCTTCTCATTAGAATCGAGAGTTGCTTAATCGCTCTAATTTAAATGCTAAATCAAAAAAAAAGCTCAACTATAAGCTGAGCTTTGGGTGTCGGAACGGGGGGATTTGAACCCCCGACCACCTGAACCCCATTCAGGTACGCTACCGGGCTGCGCCACGTTCCGAA
>CBDUAV010000167.1:0-3934 GCA_965365225.1 uncultured Ignavibacteria bacterium
AGGAAAAACTGAACCCATTTATCATGCACTAACTCGTCCTGCAGAAACAGAGGGCGAAGCCGTTGAACGCGCGATAAAACTTGCAGAAAAAGCCGGCTGTCCACTTTACATTGTTCATCTCTCAACAAACAATGCACTTGAAAAAATTTCGGATGCACGAAATAGAGGCTTACCAGTATTCGCAGAAACATGTCCACAGTATTTATTTCTTTCTTTAAATGATATGAGTAAACCGGGATTTGAAGATGCCAAACTTGTTTTCACTCCTCCTGTAAGAGAAAAATGGCACCTGGAGAAACTTTGGGAAGGATTAATAAATAATCAGCTGCAGGTAGTTGCAACAGACCACTGCCCTTTTTGTTTTAAGGGACAGAAAGATATTGGCAAAAATGATTTTACAAAAATTCCCAGCGGCGGACCCGGAATTGAAAACCGTATACAGTTATTTTTTGAAGGCGGAGTAAACAAAGGAAGATTTTCTTTAAATCGCTGGGTGGATTTAATATCAACTACTCCTGCAAAACTGTTCGGGATGTATCCTAAAAAAGGAACGATTGAAATCGGATCAGATGCAGACATTGTAATTTGGGATCCAAATCAAAAGCATACTATATCAGCAAAAACTCATCACATGAATGTTGATTATTCTTTGTACGAAGGAATAAAAATTAAAGGAAATACCAAAACTGTAATCTCACGAGGGGAAATCATAATACAAAAAGATCAATTCATAGGAAAAGCAGGAAGAGGGAAATTTATTAAAAGAGATGAGTTCAATTATAGATTTTAATCAACTCCTGTTATAGCACCATATTTAGGGCATTCGGTAAGGTTTTTTTCATTATATTGTAACAATTAAATCATTCAATATATAACTAGAAAAAGGGAAACTTATGCCAAACATTCTCGAAGAATTTCTGGGTTCAATGGGCCCGGATGTAAGCAAAAAAATGTCCTCTTCACTTAACTTAGATCAAAACACAGTTCAACAAATCATTCCGCAATTAGCACCGCTCATTCTAGGCGGATTAAAAAAACAAAAAGATGAACGCGGCGGACAGGAAAGAGTTGATCATATTTTAAATAAGTACGGAAGTGCGGATGTTTTAGGTAATCTTGATGATCTGTTCAAACAAAAATCCAAAGATCAAAATCCAGATCCACGCTTGGGCGGATTGCTTGGAGATTCAGGTGTCCAGGCAACAGATTTAATTGCAAATAAATTTAAAATTGATGGTGGAACAGCTGCTAAACTTATTCCAATGCTTGCGCCAATAATTCTAGGTTTCCTCACAAACAAAAGAGATAACCAGGGTGCAGGCTCAAGCGGTATCGCTTCAATTCTTGATGCAGACGGCGATGGAAGTGTACTTGATGATGTTGCTGGAATGCTGCTTGGTGGTGGTAAATCAAATCCGCTTGGCGATGTTTTAGGTGGATTATTCGGTGGAAAAAACTAATTAGTTTCATTTGGAAACTATTTCATCAATCCTTTTAGGAATCGGGCTTAGTGCTGCAACAGGATTCAGGATTTTTGTTCCCTTTCTTGTTGCAAGCATTGCCTCGATCTCCGGAGTTTTACCTCTCTCCGATTCATTTGAATGGATTGGAACATATCCTGCATTAATTGCGTTCGGTGCAGCAACTATTTTGGAAATTGGAGCTTATTACATTCCATGGTTCGATAATCTGCTCGATACAATTGCAACTCCTGCAGCATTTATTGCAGGTGCGATTTTAATGGTTGCAGTTGTAAGTGGAATTCCGCCACTGGCAAAATGGTCACTAGCAATTATCGCTGGAAGCGGTGCAGCAGGCATTGTTCAAACCGGAACAAGTGTCACACGATTAACTTCTAGTACTACAACTGGCGGTGTTGGAAATCCTGTTTTTTCGACCGTTGAAGCAAGCTCATCTTTTGGATTATCAATACTTGCAATATTCATTCCTGTGATTGCCGGAGTGATAACAATTTTCTTGCTGCTTTGGTTAGGAAAAAAAGTATATTTTAAATTAAAGCCCAAACATTAACCGCAGACTTTCCTCTCTGAAACTTTATCCATTGAAATTAAAATTCAACCATCAATAAATCATTTTGTTCATTTCTAATATAAATTATTGTTTATACATATTATTCTGAGTAATTTTTATTGCTTTCAGAATTAACGGGAGAGATAAAATGAACAGATCAAAAATTTTTTGGCTATTCGGTTCGCTTCAAAGTTTAACACTAGGGATAATTATTTTTCTCATTTTCAATTCACTTAATCAAATTGCAGCTCATAGTGTAATTGGATTTGATACACAAATAGTTCTCTCAATTATATTTCCGCTTTTTCTTTTGCTCGTCGAATACACAATTTTCTCGAACACTAAATCAACCTGATTCTTGATGATTTAAAAATGACTGATTGGTACGATATAGATGAATTTTGGGATGTAATGTCCCATAAACTTTTTGCAGAGAAAAATCCTGCCGAAACTAAAAAAGAGATTGAGCAAATAATTTCCTTAACTGGAATTACACCCAACTTTAAAATACTTGATTTATGCTGTGGGCAAGGAAGGCATTCTTTAGAACTTGCCAAAAGAGGTTTTGAAGTGACAGGTGTAGACAGAACTGTGCAATATCTTGAAAAAGCAAAAAGCGAAGCATCAAAACAAAATCTTTCTATTGAATTTATAAAAGACGATATGAGAAACTTTAAGAGAGCAAATTATTTTAATGCGATAATAATTATGTATACATCCTTTGGTTACTTCGAAGATCAAAATGAAAATATTAAAGTCCTTCATAACTCTTTCAGCTCACTAAAGAAAAAAGGATTGCTATTAATTGATGTGGTAGGAAAGGAAATACTTCAAAGAAAATTTACAGAGCGTGAATCATTTGAATTGGATGGGATCACCTATACCGAGGAAAGAAAAGTGATTAATAATTGGAGTAAAATAGAAAACCACTGGATAATGTTAAAGGATAATCTGCAAAAAGAATTTAAATTATCCCACTGGGTTTACTCTGAAAATGAATTGATAAAGATGCTAAGTATTACAGGATTCTCATCTGTAAAAATTTTCGGTGATCTCGAAGGTAAAAAGTACGATGAAAATGCTGAGAGATTGATCGCAATTGCCCTAAAATAGCAGCCTATAATTCCTTAAAAAAATTCAAATTTCTTCAAAATTTCAATTTTATTGTTTTCTGTTCACAAATTCTTGTTAATTAACAAATAAATATTTAGCTTTTATTACTAACCTCGTTAATTACTCTAAATTTTCAAACTGAGGGCAAACTCAATTATTTAATAACACATAAGGAGGCATATTTATGCTTAAATTAAAACTCTTTTTCTTGTTGCTAGCAGGATTATTTGTTTTTTCCACATTTACGTTAGCACAAGAAGAACCAAAAGACCAGCTTTACTGGGTGCGTGAAGAAGTTGTAAAGGTAGAAAAGTGGCAGCAGTACGAAGAAACATCTAAAGAGTGGGTTCAACTTATGACCGGTGCAGGACTGGATTTTCCGTATATGCGTGCATCGCAGAGAGATGATGGACATTACTACTACATTTTTCCTCTTTCTGGTTATGGAGATATAGATAAATTCCCGGAAATATTTGGCTCTGCTATCGAGAAGATTGGAAAAGATAAATGGAAAGAATTTATGATAAGAAACGAATCCAGTATGGAATATCATAAAGACTTTATTGCAAAATGGCATGCCAAATATTCTTATATTCCAAAAGAACCAAGAGTTAAAATGGAGGATGCTGAATTTCTTCACTGGGTTTTCTTTACATATAAACTGGAAAAACGGGATGAAATATTAGATATATTGGCTGAATGGAAATCGCTTTACGAAGAGAATAATATTACTGATGGGTGGAGTACGTGGACTATCGAGCTTGGCGAACAGAATAATATGATGGCAATT
>CBDUAV010000168.1:0-3743 GCA_965365225.1 uncultured Ignavibacteria bacterium
GTTTTGGCTGGGTCAGATCATCTTCACAACTTGAAGAGCTCGGCAGCCGTTTTGGTTGGGTTAGATAGAGAAACGAATTTTCAGAGATTGGCAATCGCTATGGTTAGGTAAGATTAGATGAATTAGTTCTCCAAATGCCTACTTAAAGCCTTCAATTTTATTGAAGGCTTTTTTATTATTGTGTATGTGTGTTAAACTTTTCTTTGTTGTCTTAAACTTTTAAACCATGCATGAAAATTCTATTTATATATTTTAGATCATCTTCCTTGGTTTTTTAGTGAATTTAATATTCAAGTCTATCCTATTCCTTTTTTTACTAAGCATATCTTATCCACAAGAGTCATCGAGGATTTCTCTTGTTGATGGCAGCAATGTTAATTATGTGCCAACATACAATTTTCAGGGAAATCCTTATATATCGGTCAGGTATTTCGTTAATGCTTTAGGAATATCCTCTGAGGTTGATGAAAACAAAAAATCTATCGAAATAAACTTTTCTGATTACACTGCTTTGGTTATTGCAAAAAATCCTTTTCTAATTTTAGAATCAAAAATTGGAAATAAAACATCTACACTACAATTAGTAACTTCAGCACATTTTATTGATGGACTAATTTTTATTCCTTTGCAGGAAATGCTTAAAATAATAAACAGGTTCCATCATAAACCGGTTATCTATGCTAGCCCAAATCGTTTGATTGTTATCGATCCTGATAAAGAAGTAATTAATACTATTCAAACTGCTAAAATTGAAGTAAATAAACTTGGAACTTTTATAAAACTAAAGGCAGAAGATAGGATAAAATCTGTTTTTAGTGATGAAAATGCAACTTCCTTCAGCTTGAGCTTAACTAATACCCTGGACAGGAGCAGAGAGCTTGCAATCATGGAACCAGCTGGCTTAATAAAACATATAGGGGTAAAAAATGTTGGGGGTGATCTCGAATTAAATATTATCAAAACTAAACAAAATGTTGCTGTTGAAATTTTTCAAATCAATAATGAAGAAGAACTTGTTGTTCATCTTTTTCAACGGGATAATTCTTACTGGCTGGAAAAAGAAAGTCGACATTTTAAAATTATATACAGACCCTCCCACTCACATATTATAAATGATGTCCTAATAAGTGCAGAGCGAGCTATCGAACCTTTAATGGTTCTATTCGATTACTATCCGAGTGAAAAAATAGTAATAAATACTTACGATGTAAGTGATTACGGTTTTAGCACAACTACAACCGTTCCGCAAAATTATATAAGGTTGGAAATAGAACCTTTAGAACCGGGCTACGAGGTTGTTCCGTATAATGAAAGAATACAATGGCTGTTAAGCCACGAACTGGTGCACATAATCGTCAATGACTCACGAACAAATATTGAAGGATTTTTTAGAAAAGTATTTGGAAAGGTGCCGCCGGATAAAGTACAACCTTCAACAGTTTTTTACAGCTTGCTTACAAATTTTAACAGGTACTCGCCTAGATGGCACCAGGAGGCTATTGCAGTTTATATTGAAACCTGGTTTAGCGGTGGTTATGGCCGATTGCTTGGCAGCTTTGATGAAATGTTTTTCCGATCGTTGGTAAGTGAAGGCAAAAACTTTCCATCGCAATTGGACATTGAAACCTTAGAAAGCCACAGCTCGATGTTTTTGGATAATTTGTTTTACATATACGGTGGTAGGTTTGTCGGTTACCTTTCTATTAGTTATGGATCAGATAAAGTGGTCAATTGGTTTAAGACTAATCCAGGCGATTTTTATTCAGGCTTTGAAGGAAAATTTGAATCAGTATTTGGGAAAGATTTTAATAGATCCTGGAAAGAATTTATTGAATTTGAAAAGAAGTTTCAAAAGAGCAACATTAGTTTGTTAAGCCAACAAAATTTTACAGATGTTAAAAAGATTGGAAGAAACAAATTTGGATGGGTAACTTCACCGCAATTTGATAGAAGATCTGGCTCGATTATTTTTGGATATCACAGACCGCACGAGCTTGCAGAAATTCAATCACTTCAATTAAACTCCGGAACCTCAAAAATTCTTACATCTCTACCAACTCCAAGCATGATTCAAGTTGCCTCTTGCGCGTACGATGAAACAAATGCTCTACTCTTTTTTACAACGAATAATAACCAGTTGTTTAGGGATATTTGGGTATACGACGTAGAAACAAACGATAAAAAAATGCTTTTTGAAAATGCAAGAGTAGGGGAGTTAACTGTAAATTCTAAAACACATGATTTATGGGGAATAGAGCATGACCGGGGAATTACTACACTCATTGTATCGCCATTTCCATACAGAGAGATTATACGTTTGGTTGCTTTACCAAAAGGAGATGAGATTTATAATCTTTCAATTGATGAAGCAGGCAAAAACATTGCTGCCGTACTTAAAAAGCCCAATGGGCAGCAGTCTCTAATAATTTTTAATGGAAACGATTTAATTTCCGGTTCTTCACTGGAGTATTTAACGATCAGCGATAATGGATCGCCGGAAAACCCATCTTGGAGTGAAAGCAGTAGATATTTGTATTGGAATGCTTTTACAAATGGAGTTTCCAATATTTACAGGTTCGATTTTAAAAATTCATCGTCAAAAGCAATAACACATTGTCTAACAGGATTATTTAAACCATTAGAGGTTTCACCTGATTCTATTTTTGCCTTTGAATTTAGTACAGATGGATTTGTTCCTGTATTATTAAAAAATGAACCTGCACCTTTTCTTCCTGCAATCAATTATCTCGGTCAGCGTGTAATTGAAAAAGAACAGAAACTATATAAGTGGGCTTTGCAAAATGACTCGACTGAAATAACACCGATGGATTTTACTAGTGAAGAAGGTTATAACAGTTTTGCAAATTTAAACTTGCAATCTTTTGTCCCCGTTGTAAGCGGTTTTCAAAATCAAGTTGTATTTGGATTATTTACACGTATAACAGACCCACTTTTAATTCATGATTTTTATTTAGAAGCTGGTGTATCACCATTTAAGGAAACACCTGAATATCCTTTTTGGCATTTAAAATTTAAATACGATTACCGGCAACTATTTTATGTTGAAGTTTCACACAACGGACCAGACTTTTTTGATCTGTTCAACGACAGAAAAAGAGGAATGATTGGAACTTACTTTAAATTAGGGCACACACATTTTTGGAAATACGATAGTCCACATAAAATTAAACAAGCAACAACACTAACTTTTTACAGAGGGGTTGAATTTATTAACGACAATCTTGTCAGGGTTTCACAGCCTGATTTTGGTGTTCTGGCGACAAACTTGAATTCAAAAAATCTGCGTAAAAGTATTGGAAGTTCTGATTACGAACACGGAAACGAAATAAACTGGACAGTGACTCTATACGGTACAAATTTTGACGCACCCTTGTTTGCGCCGAATACTTACATTGAATTAAGCGATTTCTCAACTTGGTTGTGGAATCACAATGTATTTCACGTAAAAATTGCAGGTGGATACGTATGGGATAATGAAGAAATTGTCCAAGCAAGGTTTTATTTTGGCGGTTTCCAGCAGGCGGGTGCCGCGGCCGATCATTTGCCAAAATTTGGTATAGGAGTAAACGGGCTTGGCAAACACCAGGTTTACGATCTCTCGCACATCGATCCCTGTATCCAGCATGTCCATGCTGATTGCAACGCGTGGCATATCATTATGGGTGAACTGATCGAGCAGACCGCCTTTGCCATATACGCGCGGATCCTCCGATACGAGCACT
>CBDUAV010000169.1:0-3669 GCA_965365225.1 uncultured Ignavibacteria bacterium
TGCTATCGACATCCCAACCTATGTGCTTGCATTAAAGTATCAGACATTTGGTGTATTTATAATGCTGGTTTCGTTAGTCTGGTTTATACTGTTTTATTTTGGAACAGGAAGAAAATGGCTTGTGTTGTTATTTACTTTTATTTGGGTGTTTTCAGTTGTTGTAAACTTTATTTCACCCAATAGTCTTGTGTATTCAGAAATTGTTGAACTCAATAAATTGAGTTTGCCATGGGGTGAATATTTTATCACAGCAAATGGAATAGATAATCCCCTAAGATTCATTTCAGATATTCCATCAGTGTTACTTGTAATTTTTATCATAGATGCATCAATTAAATTAGTAAAAAAAGGGAATAAGAGACGCGCATTCTGGATTGGTGGCAGTTCGTTGTTTTTTATTCTTCTAGCCGGAGTTCACACGCCACTTGTTGATGCGGGGATAATTCAATCACCGTACATAATTTCGTTTTCTTTTCTTGCTATAATTTTCGCAATGGCTTTAGAGATCAGTTATAGTGTATATAAATCTGCAAATCTTGCAAAGGAAGTTATTGCAAATGAACGTAGATGGAAATCATTGTTGGAGAATGTTCAGTTTTTAGTATGTGGCGTAAATAAAGATGGGATGATCTACTATGCTAATCCATTTTATTTAAAAACCACCGGCTTCAGTAATGAAGAAATTATTAATAACCATTTCAACTCCTTAATCTCACCAAAAGCAAAAGATACTATTGAGAATCTAGGTGAGACTTTTCAGAAAAACAATAAATTGCCTAATGCTCAGGTCTCAATAATAACAAAGAATGGAGAAGAAAGAAATATATACTGGTCCAATGTTGTGCTTAGAGATAAAGATGGAAATTACGATGGTGTTATTGCAATTGGCAATGATCTTACAGACAAAATAAAGGCTGATGAAGACTTAAAAAAAGCTTACGAAGAAGTAGAGGAATTGAAAAATCGTTTGGAAGATGAAGTGGTTTATTTGAAGAAAGAAATTGTAAGTGAGCGATTTGAAGAAATCATTGGCGAAAGCCCGGCACTGAATTACGTTTTAAACCGTGTTGAAGAAGTAGCTGAAAGCGATACAACAGTGCTGCTTGAAGGAGATACAGGAGTTGGAAAGGAGAGATTTGCACATGCAATACACCAAAAAAGTTTTAGAAAAGATAATCCCTTCATCATTGTTAATTGTGTAACCATCCCTCCAAATTTATTGGAGAGTGAATTGTTTGGATTCGAGAAGGGCGCATTTACCGGAGCTGATAAACAAAGAAAAGGAAGATTTGAACTCGCTCATAACGGAACTCTTTTCCTCGATGAAATTGGTGACCTTCCTTTAGAAATTCAACCCAAGCTCTTGCGTGTTTTAGAAAGCGGTGAATTCGAAAGGCTTGGTGGTGAAAAATCTATAAAAGTTAATGTTCGTTTAATTACTGCAACAAATAAAGTTTTAAAGGACGAAGTTTATTCAGGAAACTTTAGAGAAGATCTTTTTTACAGGATAAATGTTTTCCCTATTTCAATTCCCACATTGAAGCAGAGAAAATCCGATATTCCTTTATTGGTAGATGCATTTGTTAAAAGTTTCTCAAAGAATCACAGCAAACAAATAGACCAAATTTCTCAGAGCACAATAGTAAAACTGCAAAATTATGATTGGCCCGGCAATGTTCGTGAATTAATGAATGTAATTGAAAGAGCAGTTATAACTACTAAAGGGAATAAGCTAGAGTTAGTAGAAGAATTTAAAGCACCTGTAAGATTACAGGAGGAAAAAGAAGGTAAAATAAATACTCTCGAAGAAGTTGAAAGAGAGCACATTCTTAAAGTACTTGAAGCTTGCAATTGGAAGATAAGTGGTGAGGATGGCGCTGCCAGCATTCTCGACTTACACCCCAACACTCTTCGTTCACGAATGGATAAGCTAAACATCAAAAAATCATTTATTTAACTAATATTTAACATTCCCCCGGCACGATATTTCGTGATATCACAACATCTCGTTTGACTTGATCATAATTATCCGCTTTACAGATATTTTCCTGCTTCCGTAACTTATTGTTTTATAATTACTTAACGATGATGGCCTCCCAAAATTTTATCTTGGTCGTATTCTTGATTATGATAATCATTTATAAACTCACCAATTAAGTTAATTATGAACATTTTACGTATTACTGCAAAAGCTAATCCTGAAAAGGAACTCGAATTAAAACAAGCACTAAAATCAGGACTAGATAAAACCTCATTAAAATTTACTGAGGTAAAAAACTGCTGCTGCAAGAGCCTTTTTGAGGATAATATTATTCATATTGAGCAGGAATGGGAAAGTCATTCAAGTTTAGAAGAATATCTAAAAAGCAAAGAGTATAAATATTTAATTGGTGCGATTACCGTTCTTGGAAATATTATAGAAATTCAAGAAATAACCACTTCAAAAACTGAAGAAATAACAAATTAAAAAGATATTAAGGAGAAAAATATGTTCAAGAATTCAATTATCTTTTTTATCACTTTTATGCTTGCACTTCCAATTTTTGCGCAAGAACAAAGCCGTGAATCTGCAGCAGTGGATCCAACTGCTTCGCAATGGAGTTTGCAACTTGCATATGAACGATTCTTCGATTTTAAAGAAATTGAAACTCGCGGTGAAGGAAATAACGGTTTCTTCCAATTTCGTTTTGTTGCCCCGCTACCCGCAGATGAATCTTTCCCGATCACACTGCTTCCAAGATTAACTGCAAGATTGGTTCAAAACTCAGAAAACAAATTTGGATTCGGGCAATCTGATCTTTTTGTGCTTGGAATTCTAAATCAATGGGCAACAGGAAGATTTGGAATAGGACCACAGATTAATTTCCCTTCGCAAGGCGGATTTGGAAATACAAACTGGGGTTATGGTTTTGCAACTGCCGTTACGCAGCGTGCACTTAGTGATAAACTTTTTCTTGCATTGCTTTTACAGCAAACCTGGTCTCAAAATAGTGCTGGCGAAACTAAAGCTTCCCCCCTGGGTATAAATACTATCATCGTTTATCAGCTTGGTGATGGATGGTATATAGGCAACGGTGATTTTGTTATTAAATACGATTGGGAAAGCAGCTCATTCTCTGTTCCATTTGGTGTTAGGCTTGGTAAAGCATTTATCAGTCCTGAAGGAACATGGAATGCTTATATTGAATACGCCTCCAGTTTAGTTTACGATTCTTTCCCGGGTCCGGTGCCAGGTCATTCATTAAGATTGAATGTTCAATATCAAATACCAGTTAGTTTATAAATTTTAAGGAGAATGCTATGAAACTTATATCAATATTTATTTTATTCGGATTTATTATTGCTGGTTGCTCATCAGTAAAAGTAACATCCGATTACGATCCTGAGTATGATTTCACACAGATGAAAAATTACCGCTGGGCATATTCGGATGAGCTAAATCCTAACGATGAACTAAAAAATTATCCGCTCATCGCTCAGCGTGTGCAGCTTGCAGTTGATAATGTTTTGCAATCTAAAGGCTACAGCCTTGCAACGGACAATTTTGATTTTGTTATAATTGCTCACGCCGGTTCAAAAGAAAAAATGAGAGTGAATCAAACAGGTGGATACTACCGTGGATGGTACGACCCATGGTGGGGACCATACGGCGGTGGCGGACATACAACA
>CBDUAV010000170.1:0-3666 GCA_965365225.1 uncultured Ignavibacteria bacterium
ATACCTTAGCTCATTTAGTTCTAATTCATTTTTATCTTTCCAATGGGGTCTTCCTTGTTTGCTATCTATGTGAAAAGTAAAACCGAACACACCAGCTTTTCTAAGATCCTTCAATAATTCCTTTGTTAAAGCCAATCCGTTTGTATTAATGATCGGCTTCATATTTCTTTTCTTAACTTCTTTTACAATTTCAATTATATCGGGATGAGTTAACGGATCACCGCCTGCAATTGAAACACCATCCGCATTTCGTAATTTTACAAATACATCAAGATCATCTTTTATCTGCTCTAAAGATTTATGCCCGTCCTTTTCATTTAACCGATAGCATCCTTCACAATAAAGATTGCATTTAGAGGTTGGTTCCAGCCAGGAAATTGAGTTATCTGTTAAGTTCCATGGAAGGCGGTAATAATCTAAATGATTTAATGAGTTGGTATTCATTATCTCTCCTGATTTAGCAATAAAACATTAATCTTGGAATTCAGATTCTAAACTTAATTTTATTTCTAACTTAAGACAATGGTTATTTTTTGTTTTTGTTTGCTGTTTGTAAATTGATGATAGGAGTTTATCAATAATATATTAAACAACTTATTTTTTTTGAACATCAATACTGTAATAAGAAGGTAATTGGCTATTATTGATTTCCGAATGAATTTTGACTACATTTCATACTAAATGTAGAACTAAGGACGGGCAATGAAGACAGTCCTTTACATAATTTCAATTTCTCTGATCTTAACCCTATCAGCTTTTTCCCAAAGGTCAAAAGTTTTAGTTATTAATGCCGATTGTGCAATTCATCCGGCCTGCGCAGATTATATTCATTCAGGTTTAGAAAAAGCAATAGAAGAAAATGCTGAATGTCTCATAATTAAATTAAATACTCCCGGCGGTTTGCTTAAATCCACACGTGTAATCGTGACGGATATTTTGGAATCGAAAATTCCTGTGGTTGTTTATGTCTCACCATCCGGTTCGCAGGCTGCTTCTGCCGGAGTTTTTATAACGCTTGCAGGGCACATCGCAGCTATGTCCCCGGGAACAAACATTGGCGCTGCGCATCCTGTTTCACTGCAGGGAATGCAGGATACGGTAATGATGGAAAAAGCTACTAATGATGCTGCAGCATTCATCAGGACAATTACTGAAAAAAGAAATAGAAATATTGAATGGGCTGAAGATGCAGTTAGAAAAAGTATATCAATAACCGAAACAGAAGCATTGGAATTAAATGTAATTGATATTATAGCAAAAGATATTGATGATCTATTAGCTCAGATTGATGGGATGGAAGTTGAAACTGTATCGGGTAAACAAATATTACATACTAATGATACCCAAATAATTGAATTAGAAATGACACTTGCTCAAAAATTATTGAGCATACTCAGCGACCCGAACCTGGCTTATATTCTGCTTATGTTGGGCATTTACGGTTTATTTTTTGAACTTTATAATCCTGGGGCAATTTTTCCGGGAGTAATCGGCGGTATCTGTATTATATTAGCTTTCTATTCAATGCATACACTTCCTGTGAATTATGCGGGATTAGCATTAATAATTTTTGCTGTAATCCTTTTTCTGCTGGAGATTAAAGTCGTAAGCCATGGTGTGCTGACAATTGGCGGAATAATTTCGTTACTATTGGGTTCGATGATGCTGATAGATGAAGATTCTGTTCTAGAAGCAATGGAGATTTCTATGGAACTGATAATTATAGTAGTTGTATTAACATCGGCTTTCTTTTTATTTGCAATTACTTTCGGAATTAGAGCGCAAAGAAAAAAACCTGTTACTGGCTCCGAAGGAATAATTGGAGAAATTGGAATTGCAATTTCAAATATTAAACCCCTTGGTAAAGTTAGAGTGCATGGAGAATTCTGGAATGCAGAGTGTAAAGATGAAGTGATAAATAAAGGAGATGAGGTTGAAGTTGTATCAATTAATCATTTGACATTGATTGTTAAAAAGAGAAAATAATTTTTTCCCCGAATAATTGGAGGAAGCTATGGAAGGATTTACACCGTACCTGGGAATTATAATTGCTTTTGTTGCCATCATACTGGCTAATGCAATTAGAGTTTTGCGCGAATACGAAAGGGCAGTGGTTTTTAGATTGGGTAGATTAATTGGTTCGAAAGGTCCGGGATTAATTTTGCTTATTCCTGTTATTGATCGAATGGTGCGTGTGAGCTTACGAACCGTTGTAATGGATGTACCGGAACAGGATGTAATTACAAAGGATAATGTTTCACTTAAAGTAAATGCTGTAGTTTACTTTAGAGTTGTGCAGGCTGAAAAAGCCATCGTGGAAGTTGAAAGATATCTGGACGCAACTTCACAATTATCTCAGACTACTTTAAGAAGTGTTTTGGGACAATCGCAGCTTGATGAAATTTTGGCAGAAAGAGATAAAATAAATGTAAAACTTCAGCAGATAATTGACAGTCAAACTGATCCCTGGGGTATAAAAGTCTCGACTGTTGAAGTAAAGCATGTGGATCTTCCGCCTGAGATGCAGCGCGCGATGGCCAAACAAGCAGAAGCTGAAAGAGAAAGAAGAGCAAAGGTAATTCATGCTGAAGGTGAATTCCAGGCAAGCAAGAAATTAAAGGAAGCAGCAGACATTATTGCAACTGAACCTACAGCTCTGCAATTAAGATTTTTGCAAACATTAACGGAAGTCGCATCGGAGAAAAATTCAACAACTATTTTTCCTGTACCAATTGATTTGTTGAAACCGTTTATTAAAAATTCTGAAAAGTAGAGAATGGACTCCTGTCCATTCCGTTTTTTCTATGTTTTACGGATCGGTCAGGAGACCGATCCCTACGTCTGTTTCTGGATAAATTAATTATTTATTGATTGTAGGGAATCAACTCCGTTTCGTTCACTTTTTTTCTATAGTTAATTTAACTATATCATTTTATTTTTACATCACAACATTTTTATCATTGAAAGAGTGTATTAAATGAAAAAACATTTACTTTTGATTATAATATTTATTCTACCATCAACTGTTTTCACGCAGAGTAAATTTGGCTTTGGTGTAAATCTTAACGTAAATATACCCGTTAGTGATTTTGATGAATTTTACAATACCGGATACGGCGGTGATGCACATTTTTTATATTACTTAGGAAACCAGGCGATTCTTTCTTTTACAGTTGGATATAATAGGTTGAATCTTGATGTTGATGAGTTTAATTAAAAAGTTTCGGATGCCGGATTCAATGCGAATTTCGATTTGGACTCTGACTTTAATATAATACCTGCCCTATTAGGCATTAAATGGCTTTTAGCCCAGGGTAAAAAGAGCAGTTTGTATGTTTCTTTTAAGGGTGGTATTTACAATTATAACTTTTCACTTAAAGGAAAAGCAAATCTTATTCTTCCGGGTGGGAATTCACTCACTGTCGATATTCCGGAAGTTAAGGAAAACGGCACCGAAACAATGTTGGTGTTAGGACTAGGTTATTTATTCAAGCTTGGTAAGCATTGGTACTTTGATTTTAAAGGCGACTATAACTTTTTAACAAATGCATTTGCAGTTAATGAGCCAGTTAATCCAGATGATCCGAATGCTGTCTACGGAGTTAAAGGAACTTTTCAGTATGTGACTATTTTAGCGGGTATTAATTATAGGTTTTAGTTCAGCTT
>CBDUAV010000171.1:0-3640 GCA_965365225.1 uncultured Ignavibacteria bacterium
ATTTGGGCAGCAAGCAATTCACTCGAAAGTTCAAAATTACTCATCTCGAAAGGTGCAGATGTAAATGCCAAAGCAAACGATGGAATGACGCCATTTTTGCAATCAGTTTTTGGAGTGTTATCCGGAAAAATACCACTTACAATATGCGATCTGTTTCGTGAAAACGGAGCAAATATTAATGCAACTTTAACCGGAAATACCGCAGATGGATGGTCGGCAATTCACTATGCTGTAATGGAAGGAGATACAGAACTTGTTCAATATCTTATTCTCTATGGTGCAAACGTAAACAAAGCAACTGCTGAGGGCTCAACGCCTCTTTTCCTTGCTAAAATGGAAGGCTACGTAGAAATAGAAAAAATTTTGAGAAGAGCAGGGGCAAGAAACTAAGGATTTTTAATTTTACGATCTAATAATAACTTACTAATTCAAATAATAATTTTTAATTTAATTTATTGGAGGAATAATTGAAAAGACTATCAATAGTATTATTTCTAATAATTACTTTTAACGTTTTTAATTCTATCAATGCACAGGATAAAAACATTGGTGTAGGAATTATAGTTGGCGAACCAACCGGGGTTAGCTTTAAATACTGGACAAGCAGCACTACTGCATTCGACGCAGCACTAGCCTGGTCATTTATTGATGGTGGAGCCTTTCATATTCACGCTGACTATATTTTTCATAATTTTAATTTGATTAGAATTTCCGAAGGTAAGCTTCCTTTTTACTATGGAATTGGTGGAAGAATTAAAACCGCAAACAAAGCACAGATCGGAGTAAGGGTACCGCTTGGATTGGCTTATATGTTTAATAATGCACCTGTAGATATATTCTTAGAAGTAGTTCCCATCTTAGATCTTGCACCCAAAACTGATTTTCGAATTAATGCCGCAATAGGTGCTCGATACTTTTTTAATTAAGTTTCAAAATAAAATCACATTTCAAAAAATCGCTATAAATAATTCTCCATTAAAAAATGAAATCTGTTTGCATTTTTGTGTTAGGAATATTCTTGGGAAATTCTCCTGCTCAGCAGCTAGATTCAATAACAATATATGATGCTAAATCTCTTAAACTTCAATTAGATTCTCTCAGTTCCGTAGTTGATTCCCTTAAGTATAAAATCGATTTAATTAGTTCTAAAGATCCTGGAACTGAATCTTTTGACTCATTGTTGAAAACAATAGAAGCTAATAGTGACACATCATTAATTCCTGAAGATCAAAGATCGAGAAGAAAGCAGTTGGATGCTTTACTGGAATTTATTTCTAAAAAACCAGGACAATTATTTTTTAATGGTCAGGCCAGCGCAATTATTCAGGGAAATCTACAAAAGAAAGATAAATTTTCAACGGCTAATGGTTCTATAAATCTCTTTGCAACTACGAGTTTTGAGAACAACATTATCTTGTTTGTTGATCTTGAAGCAATTGGAGGAAATGGACCCGATGATTTTGCTGAAACTATTTCTTCACTGAACGGAGACGCTGGTTCAACACAAAGCAGCGATGGTTTCGATCGAATTGTTGTTAACGAAGCTTGGACTGAGTTTCTTTTTTTAGATGATATATTTACGGTAACCGCCGGTAAAATAGATTTAACAAACTATTTCGATAATAACGCTATTGCAAACGATGAAAACTCACAATTTATAACCGGTGCTTTTATAAATAACAATGCTTTTGCAGTACCATCCAACTCCCCAGGTTTAAGAATTCGCACTACAATTCTTAAAAGATTTTATTTGCAGTTCGCAATGTCTAAAGCAGAGAACACAGGTAACAATATTTTTAGTGATATATATAAAATTGGCGGAATTGGTTTTAAGCTATTTCCATTCTCCGATTATGAAGCAGAGTTTCACCTTTTTGGCTATTCTCATCCGCTGGCAAACAATCGATATGGTTTTGGTGTTAGTATGAGTCAGACTATTGCGGCCAGATTTACAATCTTCGGAAGATTTGGAAATAATGAGAATGAACTTGCAGACTGGTATAAAATAAAAAATGCCTGGAGCATTGGTTCTCAATTTACTGAAAACATTTTAGGTGAACCTTCGGTAATCGGAATCGCTTTTAATTCAACTAAACCATATGATACTTCACTGCTGAATGAAAAATTAACAGAGCTTTATATCAAACAGCTGATTAATAGCTGGATAAGTATTTCGGCTCACTTTCAGCATGTCTGGGATACCGGCGGTAAAAATGATAAGTACTCATTACTCGGATTAAGGTTTAACTTTACATTCTAAAAAAAGAGGGAATACATGAGGAAAAAAATGCTTTTCATTAGTACGCTGATAATTATCATTAATCATTTTTCTTTTGGTCAAGCAGAAGATGAAACCATCTATGAAGAATATTTAAAGTATTTCAAGAAAGAATATCTATCAGTTGATATGTTATTTCAAGCTGTTGCAGATTTTCAGCCAGAAAGATCAGTCGCCGGAAATAACGGATTTTACCTATCTAATATGAGGTTGAGAATGTATGGGACACTGGATAAAAATTTCAGCTATTACTTTGTAGCGAACTTTCTGGTCTCACCAATATTACTTGACGCAAGTATAGGCTATAAGTTTACAGATGCTCTAAAAATAAGCGCCGGGCAGTTTAAAGCACCTTTCAGCAAAGAATTTTTAATGTATCCATCTGATATTGATTTTGTGAATCGTGCACAGGCAACTGCTTTGCTTTCACCCAGGAGAGACATAGGAGTGCAATTAAGCGGGCAGTTTGCAGGCAATCTGCTGGAATATCGTGTGGGCATTTTTAATGGAAATGGTCCAAATAAAATTTTTAACGATAATAATTCGTTTTTATATGTTGCAAGAATTTCTGCAAAACCCAAAACTGAAAATAACAATTATGAAATTGGATTAAACGCAGGTTACAACGATAATAGTAATAGCAGAATATTTACAAAAAGTTTTGAAGGTAAAAGATCATTTTTTGGTGGAGATTTCAGAGCAGAGATTGAAAATTTTTTGTTCGCAACGGAAGTTATTATGAACAAGCTTGATGGTAAAATAGATTCTGTTCAATCAAAAAAGGATCCCTATGGATATCACATTACACTCGGTTACAAACCATTTAATAAACATCAATTCCTTCTCAGATACGACAATTTGTCCACCGAAGGTATTATTTCAAACTCAGAATTTTATATTATTGGTTATAATTTCTGGCCTACCAGGATTGCTGAGTTACAGATTAATTATATAATTGATTCAAATAATACTGATTTTAAGAATCACTGGTATCTAGTGAATTTTCAGATCAGTCTTTAATTATTGTTAGGATAACTTGATCGATCAATATATTTTTGGTTAAATTTTTTTGCAATTATAATTAAATTAAAAATATCAGGAGGGATTTAATGGTAAAGCTTTTTTATATTACTTTTTTTATCGTCTCTTTCAGTGCCTTAACATTCACTTTTGCACAGGACGAGATGAGCCAGAATGAACAGATGAATGCATGGATGGAGTATATGACACCTGCAACTATGCATGAAATGCTTGCTAAAGCCGATGGTGATTGGAATACCATCTCAAGATGGTGGATGGATCCTGCGGGTGAGCCAATGGAATCTGAAGGTACAGCAAAATTTGAAATGATATTGGGAGGCA
>CBDUAV010000172.1:0-3600 GCA_965365225.1 uncultured Ignavibacteria bacterium
TTGTAATTGGTACTGCTTCCAGTTTCTATGCCTTCACCTGTTCCATTTGCTAATAAAAAGCTGAATGGAATTATAATGAGTATTAATAATTTTTTCATATATCTCCTTCCAGTTAAAATTCACTGTTTATAATTTTTGATTTAGTTTTTAACATAGCTACTTGCAAGCTAAAGAAAGCCGGATGGCTTTAAATTCAACAATTGATTTTTTTATTACAATCAAAAGAATACCCTTAATTCAGAAGTGAAAAAAGAGTTATGCGGAGAGAGTGGGATTCGAACCCACGGTACCCTTTCAGGTACACCCGCTTTCCAGGCGAGCCAGTTAAGCCACTCCTGCATCTCTCCGAAAGTGGAGTGCAAATATAATTATTGCATTATGTTTTACAAAGAATTTACCTCTTTTGTAGTTAAATCTCCGATTCTAAAGAATTGAGGTTGAGCATAAAAATATATAATTTGTGACCAAGAGTTTTTAAAATGAGCTTAAACTAATTTGCAAAAAAGAATAGCTATAGCGTTACCAAAGGGAGGTGTTGGAAAAACAACAACATCGCTTAACTTAGCAGCCAGTCTTGCTATTGCTGAAAAAAAAACTCTTCTAATTGATTTTGATCCTTCCGGAACCTGTACTGCCTGCATGGGTTTCAGGTCTTATGAATTAAAGGGTGATATTTTCCAGGTTTTCAGTTTTACTAGATCTATTGAAAGTGTAATTCACAAAACTGAGCTGCCTAATCTTGATTTTATACCCTGCCAAATTTCTTCCGGCGAAGTTGAAGAGAGAGTTGCACGTATTACAAAAAACATTTATTTGTTTGAAAACATACTCAACTTAGAACCGTTAATGAAATATGATTACATTTTAATTGATTGCCCCCCTTATTTAAGAGGTCTAACGACCATAGCACTATCAGCCGTTCATTCAGTGATTCTTCCAGTTAAAGCAGGACACTTTTCTGTGATGGCATTATTAAAGATGAATTCCCATATTAAATGGGTTAAAGAAAACATTAATAGAAATCTGGAAATTGAGGGGATACTGTTAACAATGTTTGAATCAAAAACTAAAGCCTGGGAATTAACACGTAAAGCTATCAATCGTTATTTTGAAAATCACGTTATGAAAACGATTATTCCAAAAAATATTTCTCTTACAGAAGCAGAATTTTACAGAAAACCTTCGGTTATTTTAGATTCAACAACTAAAGGATCGCTCGCTTATAAAAATCTAGCTAAAGAGATTATTGAAAAAAATTTCGAGAAAGCTGAATATTCGAAAATAATTCAAAGTTAGTTATGTGGAGAGGTGCCGGAGTGGTTTAACGGGGCGGTCTCGAAAACCGTTGTGGCACTTGCTGCCACCGAGAGTTCGAATCTCTCCCTCTCCGCCAACCTGCGCTAAAGCTTCGGTTGGCAGGCTTATTAATAAAAAATTTAAATATGATCAAGACAATTAACATATTATTAATAATAGCACTGGTTTTTGTAATACTTTTTCTTTCAATTCAAAGAAAACAACGTTTTGAGGTTGATGCCTTAAAGAGTACAGAAAAAATAATTTATCTGGTCTACAATAATATTTCAATTAAACAAATTGATAGTTTAAGTTCAAATACTAATTTAAAATTTTCTGTGCTTATAGCAGAGAGGATAAAAATAAATTAGGGATTTTTTTATCCCATGTCCTCCATTCTAATCATAGCTGCATTCTTCATCAAATAAATTAACCTTTCATCACTATCAGATTTACAAGTAGGGATTAATATATTAATTTAAGGCAGTTAGATTAGTGATATAAAAGTTGATTAAAATTTCCCCCCAGACAGCAGATAAACATGCTACCCTGGAAGAGCCCCGAACCAGTTTCGGGGCTTTTCTTATTAATTTATTACGATTTTATAAATCCTGAATGGATTTATTTAACTTACAAATTCTTATTTCAAAATTATTAATGACGATTAAAGAACACATAAAATTTACACTTAATCTAGCCTATCCGATTATTGTTGGTCAGCTTGGATTTATAATGATGGGAGTAGTTGATAGTCTTATGGTAGGGCAGCTTGGCGCTGCTCCGCTCGCAGCTGCTGCACTGGGCAATAGCTTTACTATTCTGATTCACATTATTGGTTACGGTGTTTCAATGGCTGTAACTCCTTTAGTTGCAATTGCCGTTGGTGCTAAAAAATTTGATGATTGTGGAATTTATTTCAGGCAATCTTTAATAGTCAATTCGATTATTTCTGTTGTATTAATGTTTACAACAATTATCTGTGCAGATTTAATTAAATATTTCGATCAGCCGGTTGAAGTTCAAATTCAAGCAACTTCATATATGAAAATTTTGGGCTTTAGTGTAATTCCGATGATGTTGTTTCAAACTTACAAACAGTTTATTGAGGGACTATCGATAATGGTTCCTGCTATGATAATTACTCTCGCTGCTAACATTATTAATGCTTTTACTAATTGGATTTTGATATTTGGAAATCTTGGTCTTCCCGCTCTAGGATTAGATGGTGCAGGCTGGGCTACATTTGCTTCACGTACTTTTATGATGTTAACAATTATGGGTTACGTTATGAGCAGGAGTCGCTTTAAAATATATGATGTCTCTTTTAACTTTAAAAGCATAAACTTTCCAATTATTAAAAAAATTCTTGCTTTAGGATTACCCAGCGGCTTTCAGTATTTTTTTGAAATCGGAGCTTTTTCATTTGCAGTTATTATGGTTGGGTGGCTTGGAACAAATCAGCAAGCGGCTCACCAAATAGCAATTAATTTAGCTTCCATTTCATTTATGGCTGCTCTTGGAATTTCAGTGGCTGGTTCTATACGAGTGGGGAATGCAGTTGGGAAACAAAATACTAAAGAAATTAGAAAAGCTGGTTTTACTGCATCATTAATGGGTGCTTTGATTATGGCTTTTGCTGGAATTGTTTTTATTGTCTTTAGAAACTTTCTACCTGCTTTATATATTGATGATAATGCTGTAATTTCAATTTCTTCATCTCTACTAATTATTGCAGCATTGTTTCAAATATCCGATGGAACACAAGCAGTCGGTATTGGAATATTGAGGGGATTAACAGACGTTAAAATTCCTACTGCCATAACTTTTATTGCTTATTGGATTGTAGGATTACCAGCAGGTTATCTGTTTGCATTTATTTTAAATCTTGGAGTAGAGGGTATTTGGATTGGATTGCTTCTCGGTTTAACCACTTCTGCAATCCTACTAACTCTTAGATTTAATATTAAGAGCAGACAGGTTATCGCTGTATAGCTACTTTAAATTTTCTAAAAAGTAATTAGTTATTTTTTGGTATAAATGAAATCTGTCTTTTCCTCTTACGCCATGTTCGTGCCCGATGTAAGGATAGTAATCAACATCAATACCTAAATTTGCTGCTTTTTCAGTTAATAATAGTGTTTGCTGCCAGACTACTACAGGATCAGATGTTCCGTGCAGCAGCAATAATTTACCTTTTAGATTTTGCAAATAATTTAATACGTTTGATTCTTTATAACCTTCAGGATTTGTTTCAGGTGTATCCATATAACGTTCAGTATACATTACTTCGTAGTACTGCCAATC
>CBDUAV010000173.1:0-3594 GCA_965365225.1 uncultured Ignavibacteria bacterium
GGATCGCTTGGATTTCCATTATATGTAATAAAATCCAATTTAAATGATCGCTTATAATCAAAAGGTAAAGGAACTATACCCTGCAGCCAGCTTAGAGTACTATCACTTGAATTCCAGCTTGCAAATTGTATCTCCCCATTATTATTCCATTCTTCAATTGCTGGAATCGAACCGCCGAAATTCTGATGGCAGTCTGAACATGTTCTTGCACCTGATTTTACAATTGTATGAGCTACTGACGGACCCATAGCAATCCAAGTGTTTCCTTCGTAAGAAAGTGACTGAAATGTTGCGGGATGCACTTTGCCATCTTTTTCCCTGTTAACGAGAATCTGAAAACCGGTAATCTGCTGCTTAGCCCTTTTTACGTGTGAAATAACCTGGCTCTCGAAGTGACAATTGTAGCATGCTAAGTTTGTTGAAGCATGGCATGATGTACAGTGAAGAGCTCCATTATGAGGATCTTGAGCAGGATGAGAAAATCCTGCATGGCATCCGCTGTTCGAGCAGTCAGTTGTAATTGCACCTAATTCAAACATTGAATTATATTCTGTTCCATCACCATGAAGATCCGAACTAGTGTGACAATCCATACATTCCATGCCTGCCGTTCTATGAACATCCTCTTTACCCATAGTTATTATTGCTTTTTCCCTTCCATGGCAGCCAAGGCAATCATTTTGAGTTACAGGGCCTGGAGGTGGTGGAGTGTTTGTAGCATGGCAATCAACACAATCCGGTGTATAATTGGTTGGGTAAGGATCTCCGTTTGCATCTACTGCATCATGGCACTCTACACAACCAAGCTCTTCAATAGGCACATTTGTTAAAGTTTCAAATCCACCGTTTTCCTGATCGTACCATGTGGGTTTTCCTTTTCTTGTTTTGTGAAGACTGGTTTCGAACTGCCCTAATGAAGGCAAAACGTACCCTATCACAAAACAGATTGTTAAAAGTAAAGTTATTTTTCTCATCTATTGCTCCATATTTATTAGAGTTAATTAGTGTTTTTATTAATTGATTTTATGTTTTTCTTAATTGAAGCTGTAATTTCTTTAATTCTTAAATCAACAGTACTTGTTTCAGCTATCTCTTTAAAAAATCCATAAGATTTGTTCGCATCGCAATACAACCAGAGCATAGCTAACATCAATTTCATATCGAAAGAATTGTTTTCATAAGGAAATAATTTTCCGTATTTATCTACTAATTCTGGGCATGGACAATCATCGGCAACAGGATCAGTATTGATAATAAAGTTGATATCTTCTTTAACAAGTGTATAAAAGTTATCAAATGCTTTTTCAATTTCACCTATTTGTGTGTAGCAAATAATAATTTTTTTTCTCGCAGATTTATTTATTGGATTTTGAGATAAAACATGCTGTAAATTTTTAGCAGCACCACTATAGTTTCGAGCTAAAAAATATTTGTTTCCTAACATTTCGCTGTACATAGTGCAATACATTGGCAATTTGTCTGCCAACTAATAATTGTTCATATTAACGAAATTTTAACAAATGGGGAGAAACATATTGTTTCAAATGAAACAACATTTATTGCTGTGGTTTATTTAACTTGCTTTAATGTAATTAGTTAAACTTAAATGAAACGGTGTGTTTCAGGGTCTTAATTGAAACAGTAGACTATTTATTTTCGAGCTTCTTAAGCCTTCTCCAAAGTGTTGTTCTGCCAATACCAAGTTCTTCTGCAACTTTGGTTTTGTTCCATTTATGTTTTTCCAATAGTTGAACTAATTTGGAAGGATTTTCTCTTTTAAATTCCTTTACACTTTTCTTTTTAGTTTCATTATTAATTGAAATGTTTATCGGAAAGTTTTCAATTTCAATCGTATTTGTTTTTGCTCTAACTACTGCGTATTCAATTAAATTTTCAAGCTCACGTACATTTCCAGGCCAGGAATAATTAATACTCAGTTGAAGTGCTTCATCTGATATATCTTTTATTTCCTTTTTATATAGTTGTGCGTAATCAGAAATAAAATGGTTTGCGAGATAGGGAATGTCTTCTACTCTTTCACGTAAAGGTGGGATTAAAATTGGAATTACATTTAACCGGTAAAATAAATCTTCTCTTAATTTTCCTTTTTTAATAGCTTCATTAACATTAAGATTTGTAGCAGCAATAACTCTAACATCTGTTTTTCTTGTGATTGATTCGCCGACTCTTTCAAACGTTCCTTCTTGCAAAACTCTTAAAAGCTGTACCTGTGTTTGAAGAGGCATTTCTGCAATTTCATCTAAAAAAATAGTTCCTTTGTTAGCAATTTCAAATCTGCCAGGTCTATCTTTAACTGCGTCTGTAAATGATCCTTTAATGTGTCCGAATAGTTCGCTTGCTAGAAGATTTTCTGGAAATACAGAGCAATTCACTTTTACAAATGCTTCTGCTTTCCTTCTACTCGTTGCCTGAATTGCATTTGCAATCATTTCTTTTCCAGTACCTGATTCACCTTGAATAAGAACAGTAGTATCAGAATTTGAAATTTCCTGAATCAGCTTAAAAATTTCCTGCATCGCTTTTCCGTGCCCGATTATCCCATAAAAACTTGAAGTAGAAGAGAGGTCTTTTTTAAGTGCCTCCAATTCAGATAAATCCCTGAAAGAAATAACTCCACCTACAGGATCTTTATCTTCGTTTTTAAGAATAGCCGCATTAAGCTTTACCGGTTTGCGCGAACCATCTTTTATTTCTATGCTGGAACGAAAATCGTAGAGGCTGTTTCCCGTTTCCAGTATAATTCCGATGGGGCATTTAGTTTCGCACATCTCGCATTTAAAGACATACTTGCAAAATTGCCCCAAAACTTCATCTCGATTATAGCCTGTAATTTGTTCAGCAGCTCTGTTAAAAAAATTTACTTTAAAGTTTTTATCTACTGTTAGTAGCCCTTCTCCAATTGAATCGAGGATATCGTCACGTATGGTTTTTTGATCGGACATACAGGTTGGTTAAATGAATTTTCTTCTAAAAAATATTATTTATCTGTTTTATTAGATGGGTTATATGTTATTTCGATTCTCGATTTCAATTTTTTCTTAAGATTTGCATTTACGTGCACTAAATCAAAATTCTCACCATTTTCCTCTCTAATTGCAACTGCAGGTACAAATCCGGTTAATGCAGATTGAAGATCACCTTTAACAAAGGTTTTATATTCGGCATTGTAAGTCCAGCCATTACCAGATGTTAACTTTCCTTTATAAAATGAAATTACCTCAGAAGGACTTGCTGAGGAAACCAAGATTACAAAAGGAAGTAGTTCCTGATTATATTTTATAGTATCAACACGCGGTGAGGAAACAGAACTGATGACTGCACCTGGAAAAGGTGCAATTCCAACTTCCTGTTTTGTGGGTACAGGATATGTTCTTGAAGTTAAATTTTTTGGTGCATCTGAAGAAAGTTTAGCCCAAGGTGCATAAGGAGTTTGGGCAAAAATGCTTATTGATAAAAATAAAAAAACAATAAAAATCTTTTTATATAAATTCATTTCATAACTCCTTTTATTATTTTGATTGTACCCACGACAGGATTCGAACCTGTGGCCTACGGTTTAGGAAACCGTTGCTC
>CBDUAV010000174.1:0-3568 GCA_965365225.1 uncultured Ignavibacteria bacterium
AAAAATATTGTATTCATGCGTCTGACTTCTTTTTTTCTAATTACCACTACTGTAATAATTTCCTTTCTTTCATCTTCGCTGAATTTTACAGCTGCTCAAGAGCTTGGTAATCTCAGAGGATTTGTTACTGATTCAACAAACGGTGAGGCACTTGCTTTCTGCAACGTTTTTATAAACGAGTTGAATACAGGCGCATCAACAAACGAACGAGGATTATATCTAATTAAATCAATTCCTTCAGGCAAAGATTATTCAGTCTCTATTTCTTATGTTGGATACAAGACAAAAACATTGCAAGTATTTGTTAAACCTGATGTAGTTACACAGCTCGATGTTCAGCTTATTCCTCTTAGCATTGAATTGCAGACAATTGAAAAAGTCGGTGAAAAGATAATACGCGAAAATAGAACGGATATAAGTCTCGAAAGAATTTCAGTTAAAGAACTTGAAATTTTACCGAAGGGAGTAGAGACAGATATTTTCAGAACGTTGCAATTTATACCCGGCGTAAGTGCAACTGGCGATGTTACTGCAAAATACTATGTGCGAGGAGGTGGAGGCGATCAAAACTTAATTCTTTTAAATGGAGTTGAAATTTATAATCCGTTTCACTCGCTCGGTTTGTTCAGTGTTGTTGATCCAGATATGATTAACAATATTGAATTTTACAAAGGTGGCTTTACATCAGAATACAGCGGAAGGCTTTCGTCTGTTATGGATGTTATTTCAAAAGACGGCAACAAAAACCGTTTTGGAGTTAAAGGTGCTATGAGCTTCTTAACTGCTAAAGGATTGATCGAGGGTCCAATTCCAAACGGATCATTTATGATTACAGGAAGGAAAAGTTACAATAACGATGTTCTAAAAAAATTCTTTAACGAACAAACAATTCCAATAGATTTTTATGATCTATTTTTTAAAGTAAATTATTCGAGTGAAGATATTTTTGAAAATGCAAAATTTGCTGCTTTTGGATTTTTCTCAAATGATGATGTCAATTATCAGGATCCATTGCGGGAAGAATTTAAATGGAAAAATAATCTTGTTGGGTTCGAGTGGCTGCAGGTTTATGATGTGCCGCTTTATTCAAGGTTGGGTATATCATTAAGCACTTTTGAAGGTGAGGTGATTCCGAATTTAAGTTCTTTAAAACCGAGAAAAAATGAAGTGCAAGATTTCACAATCAACTTTGATATGAATGTGGTTTATGAAAATCGTGATGAAATTGGACTCGGATTAAAACTTAAAACTATTGATTCAAAATTCAGCCAGTTAAACTTTGTCGGAATTGAGAGTAATTTTGAAAAATTTGCCGGCAATCTTAGCGTTTACGGAAAATATAAATTTTTAAGGTGGAAAAACTTTGGAATAGATGTGGGGAGCAGATTTAACGTAACCGGCTTAACAGCGGGCGGCAGTGGTATCTTTGAACCCAGAGTGAGTTTAACTTATAGATTTTTGCCTTCAATTGCATTTAAAGCTGCATGGGGAATTTATCTTCAGGAAATGATTACTGTTTCTGATGAAAGTGAAGTTATATCCGTATTTGAACCATGGGTAATTACTCCCGATTACATCAAGCCTTCAAAAGCAATACATTACAACGCAGGAATCGATATTGACTTAATACACGGTGTTCAATTCTCAATCGAAGGGTACTACAAGCTTTTACAAAGCATTCCAATAGTAAATGATAAAAAATTCACGGTGGCTGATCCGGATTTACTTCCAGGTAAAGGCGAATCTTATGGGTGGGAGTTTTTAGCAAACTACAGCATTGATCCGTTTAATTTTACCGCATCGTATACTTTAAGCTGGGCTTATAAAGAAGTTAATAACTTGACTTATTATCCAAAGTATGACACAAGGCATGCGGGTAATATTATTTTGGAATTTAATTTAGGAAGTGGGTGGATTGCAAGCTCTGTATGGAATTATACATCAGGGTACCCGTTTACAGAACTAGTCGGGTTTTACGATAAATATTTTCCAGACAATAATCAGAACAGTACAGGTGAAGGTGGATTTAATCCGTACGCATATCTTGGCGATAAAAATTTAGGAAGACTGCCGGCTTATCACCGTTTGGATTTAAGTTTAATCAAACGAATCAGTCTATCTCTTGTTAATATCGAGCTTGGTGTAAGTGCGATAAACGTTTATGATAGAAAAAATATTTTTTACTTTAACCGGGATACAGGTGAAACAGTAAATATGCTTCCATTTTTACTAACAGGAACAGTTAAGGTGGAAATATGAAACACTTGAAGCTGGTTGTTTTAATTTTTATTTCTGTTTTCATTCTATCATGTGATGAAGATTTTAATCCCTATGGAGATTTTGTTGAGAAATATGCTTTCACCTGCATATTAAAAAGTGATGAGAACTATCAAACTGCGACCTTGTTTAGGAGTTACAGACCAGATGGGTTTGATCCGTATTCTTATACAAATGATCCTTCAGTTCTTGGTGCGGATATAAGAATTTGGTACAACGATTCGGTTTTTGTTTTTAAAGATTCCTCCATTGCAAGACAAGATACTTCACGTTACAAAACTCCGTTTAGTTTTTACTACAATAATAAATTCCAAGTTGGAAACAGAAAAACTGTTGAACTGGAATTACTACTTCCAAATGGAAAAAGATTGCGTTCATCTTCTTTTACTCCTTCAAAAATTAATTTCGAAGATAAAAGTGATGTGCTAATTCCTGCCGGAACAAAAAATTTCATACAAATATTTTGGGCTACTTTCGATGAAGGAATATTTTTCCTGCCCAAGCTTTCCATCCGTTACAAACAAGATATTAATGGTGAAATAGTTGATAAAACAAAAGAAATTCCTTTAAGATATATAAATCAGGGTGGTGAATCTGTTCCCGTTTATCCTTCTGCAAATGCTTCTTTAACAGCAGTGTACAATCTTAATGCAATAACAACAGCATTGCAAGAAATTTCGGATGGAGATTCTCAAAAGCAGAATTATTCGATTCATGAAAAATTATCTTTTAATCTTATAGCTTATGATTTGCCAACTACAAGATACATTTCTTCAACAGGCGGTACGATTGATGATCTTACAGTAAGTGTTGATGTTGCAGACTACACAAATATCGAAGGAGGTCTTGGACTGTTTGGATCATATTCTAAAAAAGAATACTCACGTTTAAGATTTTTACAGGATTTTATTGATTCATTCGGATATAATTTTATAATTGATAATTAATCTTCCATTGAATGTTTAACATCTTTAAAATAAAATTCAAAACTTCAGCAGTATTAATTTTCAGTTTACTGCTTCTATTTTTTCCCGGATGCGATAAAGAAGTTTCACGCACACCTGTAGAACCGCTGCCTCCTCAGGGATTCATTTTTATTAATTCTATACCCGAAGGATTTACAATTTTTCAAAATGATAGAAACACAGGAAGAATAACACCCGACAGCATTTCTTACATTGAAGCCGGCAATTATGAAATAACTCTTAAGAGAAAATATTTTAAAGATACTTCAATTGTTGTAACTCTCAATGAGAATGAAAAATTAAATTTACATGTAGATCTTATTTCA
>CBDUAV010000175.1:0-3483 GCA_965365225.1 uncultured Ignavibacteria bacterium
TTTGTGCACCCTGCCGGGCTCGAACCGGCGACCTGCTGATTAAGAGTCAGATGCTCTGCCAACTGAGCTAAGGGTGCGATGCGAAATTACAAATTTTCCTTTCTGCATTCAAAGATTACGGTGTATTGTGTATAAGCTCAGCCGTAACTTTTTCTTTATATCTTATATTATATTTGATTAACACTTTATCAGCTATAATAAATGAACAGATTTGCACCTCTTTTTGTAATAATCGCAGCAAGCCTCTGGGCAATTGATGGCGTAGCTCTACGCCCATTATTATACAACCTTCCCGTTTCTCTGGTTGTATTTACCGAAAGCTTAATTGTTGCCATTCTCCTTACTCCTATTTTAGTAAAGAATTTTAGTTCGATAAAAAATTTAGCTTACATAGACTGGCTTGCATTTTTAGGAGTTGCGATTTTTGGTGGCGCATTGGGTACGATGGCTATTACAAAGGCCCTGTTTTATGTCAATTATGTAAATCTTTCTATTGTTATTTTAATGCAAAAGCTTCAGCCGGTATTTGCATTGCTTTTGGCTGCAGTTGTGTTGAAAGAACGCCTGCCATTTAACTTCTTTCTGTGGGCTGCAGTTGCAATTGCAGGTGCTTATTTAATGACTTTTGGTTTTGATATTCCAAATGTAGATGCTGGTGATAAAACACATTTGGCGGCATTATTCGCTTTGATTGCTGCATTTAGTTTTGGTTTTTCTACTGTGCTCAGCAAGCGTGCCTTGCATAATGTAAGCTTTCAACTTGGGACTTATCTTCGTTTTGCAATTTCTGCGATTGTAATGTTTCTCATCGTTTCAATCAGCGGAACAATGACTTCGGTTGGAATTATTTCATTTAAACAAGTTGTGATTTTTTTCTTAATAGCTTTTACAACCGGCGGAACAGCAATTTTTCTCTATTATTACGGATTAAAAAAAATATCTGCATCGGTGGCAGCCATTTGTGAGCTTGCATTTCCGCTTACGGCAATAATTCTTGAATACGTTTTGAGAGAAAATATATTGGACCCCATTCAGTGGTTGGGCGTGATTGTGCTTATAGTAAGCATATTTAAAGTAAGCGGGTTTAAGGTATTATCTTTTTTAAAATCGAAAACCAAATAGCTTACAAAATTTCTTAAAGTTTTTCTCCGCACGCTTTGCAGAATACGGCATCACTATCGTGACCCTCTTTTAAACAGTGAAGACAAACTTCTGTGGTTGCTTTTTTTCTTGTCGCATCGGCCATTTCAACTGAGACTATCCCCGTTGGCACAGCAATAATTGCATAGCCCATAATCATTACACTTGATGCAACTATCTGCCCAAGCGGTGTTTGGGGAGAAATGTCACAGTAACCAACGGTTGTCATCGTAACAATAGTCCAGTACATACTAATTGGATTGCTTGTAAACCCATGTTCTGGGCCCTCAATAACGTACATCAAAGCTCCAACTACAACGATCATTGTTAGTACCGCAAACAAAAATACAACAATCTTTCCGCGGCTGGCTAATAGTGCTTTCTTTAAAATATCAGCCTGCCTGAGCAAGTGGCTTAGCTTAAATATTCTGAATACACGTAGCAGTCTTAAAATTCTAACGACAACTAAGTACTGGCTTCCAACAATAAATAAGCTTAAATAGGTTGGAAGTATAGCAAGCAAATCTATAATTCCATAAAAGCTAAGAATGTAACAGTGGGATTTATTAACACAAATAATTCTTAAAACATACTCAACTGTAAAAAGAATAGTAAACATCCATTCAAGTGCGAAAAAGATGTCGCCGTATTTTAATTTTAAATCAGCAATGCTTTCAAGAAATACAACCAGCACACTTAAAACTATTGTCCACAACAGAATAACATCAAACCATTTGCCGGATGGTGTTTCTGCTTCAAAAATTATTTCATACAGCTTTAGCTGTCAATCGGTTTGCTCTTTTTCAGGTTTTAGTTTGCTTGAAATCATTTTAATATTTTTTAACAAATATAATGTTTTGTTTAATCAGGGGTGGGATCAGCAAAATAGAGATGATGAAAAGATTAGTGGCTAATTGGGATTTTTAAACAGCGATCAATCGCCTTTAAATGGTGTTCCTTCACCTGTTTCGCAATATAATTTTATGCTGCGCATATAATATCCCCAATGGTAGTTGCAGGATGCAAAAAAATCTGTTTCTTCCCGCCAGTTATTGTGTGTGAATCTTAAAATAGAATTATCATCTTGCTTTTCAATTTCAAAAGTAAGTCTTGTTCCCATCCACTCTTTATCGCCTTCAATACATTCCCATTCGACTCTTTTATTTGGCTGGAGATCAACTATTTTCATTATGTTGTGATATCTTTCTCCAAAATCGAAAGTATTTACATCGCCAATTTTACTTCCTATTTCTGTCTGGACAGTCCACCAGTTTGCAGCACCCTCTTTTGTTGTAAGCGTTTTATAAATTTGTTCTGGTGATGATCGAACGATTAAATAATGTTTTATTGCGGGCATTATACTATTGTCCTAAAAGTTAAACGAAAAGCTGTCATTCTAGCACACCCAAAATCTGACAGCCTTTCAGATTCCGAACGCGTCCCGATAGTAATCGCGACTAGTCGGAATAACAAATTATTATTGTTTAGCCTTCTGATTCTTCCTTGCTCCAGGGAGGGGTAACACCATTCATTCTTGCATAAGCAATTCCCTGTCCAAGATGCTCATGTGAATGGGATAAAAGAGTAATCATAAAGTTTCTCATGGACATTTCCATTCCGAAAGGTGTTTGAACCATTTTGTTTAAATCTTCTTCAGTAAGTTTTCCTGCCGCGTCTCTAACTGCATCGAATGATTTTTTCATTGCTTTCATTATTTCATCTTTATCTGTAGTACTTTTTTCCATTGCGCCTCGTTCGCCCTTCATTTCTTCCCCGGCCATAAAACCAGCAAGCATGTGGTTTGCCTCCGTAACGTGAAGATAAATCTGTCCGCAATTTCTAACACCTTCTGCGGGCGCCCAGCTCATTTGGTCCTGCGACATAGCACCAAGCAATTGTGATAATCTTCCTTCAATAAAATCTGTTTGTCCTGAATATTCCTGTACAAAAACAGGTTGGCTTATTGGATTTTCAGCAGAAACTGACTTGGTTACAACAAGCAGAATTGCTGCAAGAAAAACTGAGAAAAGAACCGAAATATACTTTTGCATAATGCCTCCAAATAATTGTTGATAAAAAATAACCTGTTGGAAAATTGTTTAAATACTTATGAGATTTAAGTGAGTATGAATATATTAAATTTGATTGTTATTCGGCAAGTAAAATTTAATGATAAGTTTAAATAAAAAGCCTCATTACTTACAGATGCTATATTTTAGTCCTATTTTGCACTTTTTAATCGGCTTTAAATAAAATAAACTTCTAATTTATAATTGGTTATTCCCTCTAAAACTCCTTAATTTTCGGTTCAATTATGAAAAAAGCTATTTATTGAATGTTTCA
>CBDUAV010000176.1:0-3429 GCA_965365225.1 uncultured Ignavibacteria bacterium
AACATTCACTCTGAAATTTACATATACACCAATTTGGTAATTACGAACTTCTAATCCTTTTAGATAAATATAATCAGGATTGTCTGATACGCTTGAGCCAACTCGTATCCCGCTGCCCGTATTAGTCACCCCGTCTAAAATTACTTTACCGTTATGTCCTGCATCGTAACTATTCCTAATTGTAATGGGATAACCAGCCGTACCACTTGCTCCAACTACAAGACTTTCATTGTAAACTGTTGAGTCTGTACCGCCTGAAATGTAAATAACATCACCTGGACTTATAGAACTCCATTGAATAGCACTAATAGAACCCCAAGCATTAGCCCACGATGTTCCATTGTTTTGACCCGATGCGTTTTTATCTACATAATGATTTGCAGTAAAGACAGGAATACTGAGGAGTGAAAATAGAACCAGCAAATTGATGATAATCTTTTGCATCTTTTCTCCCTTAAATAATTTGAAAGGAGTCATAAATTCAGATTGAGGAAGGTGAATTTGATGACTCTCCACAACGTTTCTTGATCCTCAATTTTTATTCCGCCATTAATGTCGGATTATGAAATAAAATCGATGTAATGATTGTAAATATTTCTAGAGAAATGTAATAAAGGAATGTAAATAGGGGATAATTTGTGTAAAATTTGTTTATAACTTCACAAAAAACAAGCTGAAGTTAAAAGCTCAGCACAAAGCAGAATATAGACTAAATCAAATTTTATCCTCTTTTCCGCAAATTTCTGTGAGAACACCAAAAGTTGATTTTGGATGCAAAAATGCAATATTTAAGCCCTCTGCACCTTTACGGGGATTTTCATCAATCAGCTTAATATTCTTTTCTTTTAGTTCCTTTAAATCTGAATTCATATCATCTGTAGCCAGTGCAATATGATGTATTCCTTCGCCTCGTTTTTCAATAAACTTTCCAATTGGTCCATCTGGTTCAGTTGATTCAAGTAATTCAATTTTTGTCCCTCCAATTTTGAAGAAAGCAGTTTTAACTTTTTGATCTTTAACTTCTTCGATCCCGTAACATTTTAAACCAAATATTTCTTCATAAAATTTAATTGCCTCACTTAAATTTTTAACCGCTATTCCTATGTGCTCGATGTGTGTTAAGTTCATTTAATTCCTCTATTTCTTAATTTTCTATTGTTAATTTTTAACCTGCCTCCAGCAGGCAGGCACTTCACTCAACAATTTTCCGGGCGCTTCGCTTTTGATGCCATTTAAAATGCACCTAAAAATAATCACGTAAGAAAATTTAATGAAACGGAACGTAAAAAAATAAATGCTGTTTGACCCTGAGCGAAAGCGAAGGGGAGTTCATTTATTTTAGTGTAGTGGAAATAAATTTTAGTGATTCTTTTTCAGTGCATGCTTCTTTTCGTTCTTTTCTTACGTTAAGAAAAGGACAATAATTAATTTTCCTATTTTTGCTGGGCATGCCCTCCTACACCAAGGTTACGGAGGGCAGGCTACGGACTAAAAACTACCCACCACCTCTAATTGTCAATTAAATCACAACAATAAAAGGCATTAGATTAGTTTCACCTGCTGCAGCTTCTTTAAGTTTTTTCAATTTAGCATTTACTATATCGTTGTTTCTTTCGGATTTGATCTTATTTAAAAACTTGATTTGCTCATCCTGCACTTTCATATCAATCTTTAAAAGATCTTCGAGTTCATCTTCTTTAATTTGATATTTATTCACACCAACTACTATGCGTTCATTTTCTTCAATCTCCATTTCATATCTATAAGCTGATTTTTGAATTTCAGTCTGAACAAAACCTTCATCAATTGCTTCAATCATTCCGCCCATTGCATCTATTTTTTCTATGTAATCTTCTGCTTCTTTTTCTATTCTGTCTGTCATCGCTTCAACAAAATAAGAACCCCCCAGAGGATCAATTGTATTTGTAACACCACTTTCTTCTGCAACAATCTGCTGAGTGCGCAGAGCAATTCTGACTGATTCCTCAGTTGGAAGTGCAAGTGCTTCATCTCTTGAATTTGTATGAAGGCTTTGTGTGCCGCCCAAAACAGCCGCAAGGGTCTGGATTGTTACACGAACAATGTTGTTATCAACCTGCTGCGCTGTTAAAGATGAACCGGCAGTTTGTGTATGAAATCTCAGCATCATCGAGCGCGGATTTTTAGCTTTAAATCTTTCCTTCATAATTTTCGCCCACAGTCTTCGTGCAGCTCTGAATTTTGAAACCTCTTCCAAAAGATCGTTGTGAGAATTAAAGAAAAATGATAATCGCTGTGCAAATCTGTCTACATCCAATCCTGCTTTTAATGCAGCTTCAACGTATGCTATTCCATTGGCTAAAGTAAATGCCACTTCCTGCGACGCAGTTGAACCTGCTTCACGAATGTGATAACCGCTTATAGAAATTGTATTCCACTTTATTACTTCTTTAGAGCAGTATTCAAATATGTTTGTAATCAATCTCATTGAAGGTTTTGGCGGAAAGATATAAGTGCCGCGGGCAATGTACTCCTTTAAAATATCATTCTGAATTGTTCCGCTTATCTTGTCCTTTGATACTCCCTGCTTCTCTGCAACGGCAATATACATTGCAAGCAAAACAGAAGCAGGAGCGTTAATTGTCATCGAAGTTGAAACTTTATCCAGCGGGATTTTATCGAAAAGAATTTCCATATCGGCAAGAGTATCAATTGCAACTCCAACTTTTCCTACCTCGCCATATGCTAGTGGGTCATCACTGTCATATCCAATCTGAGTTGGAAGATCGAACGCAACGGATAAACCGGATTGCCCCTGCTCAAGTAAATAACGATATCTTTCGTTTGATTCTTTTGCTGTTCCAAATCCTGCGTACTGCCTCATAGTCCAAAATCTTCCGCGGTACATTGTGGGCTGTATTCCGCGCGTAAAAGGGTATTCTCCCGGGTAACCTATTTTTTCTTCATTTTGATCAGCTGCATCATCCGGAGTGTATAACTCTTTTACTGTTGAAAACGATATAGTAGTAAAATCTTTTTTTCTTTCAGGATTTTTTTTAATTGAATTGCTGTAAGTATTTTCTTTCCAATCATTAAATGATTTTGAAGGGTTATTTTCTCTATCAGTTTTCAAAAAAGGCTCCTTTGGCATTTAATATTTTCAGATCGCAATTTTCTCTGTCTAAATTAATAAAATTATGAACAATTAGTATAAATAACAGATATGCGTCAGTTATGTAACTTATTGCAAGTTATATTGTTTCGAAGAGTATTTAACAAAATAATTATGTGAAAAGAACTTATTATCGGGTAAATAACAATTTCTTGCATAATCAGGAGGCATTATTTATTTTTACAGGCTTAAAATCAACGATTTTTGTATAGCACTGGTTTTGTTGCCGGGGTGGCGGAATTGGTAGACGCACAGGACTTAAAATCCTGTGGGAACTT
>CBDUAV010000177.1:0-3393 GCA_965365225.1 uncultured Ignavibacteria bacterium
AGTAATGATAATGGTCGAGTAGAAATACTTAATAAAGAAATCGTTAATTGAGTGTGGGAAACTATACATCTTTTTGGATTTATTAATAATGTTTTTTTATTATTGCATTAGAATCTAAAAGGTAAGATTAAGTAGACAAATATTATCAATAAATCCTTAGAGGTTATATTGGAGCTTACCTTCCAGGAGTCCACCTATTAAGGTAATTCAATTAAGCTCTTTGAATGTCTGATTCAGTAGTCTAAAAGTGATTACCATTTTGATTACTTAAATTCCGTTTATTTTCAAATAGTAATATATCCTATTCTGATAGTAATTTGACTGACTTAAGCTAACTCTAATATATTAAATTGTTTATCAGATTCTGATAAGATATATTTGCAATTAAAATATGCACCCGTAGCTCAATTGGATAGAGCATCTGACTACGGATCAGAAGGTTTGGGGTTCGAATCCCTACGGGTGTACTAGTTAAAATGTTATTTTCCCTATCTTTAAATTCTACATGTTCTGAATACAGAGAATTATTTTTTAAGCTAATATCAATTATCTGAACTTATTTTTAGTATGCCAAACAACTCTCAAAGTGGTATAATTTTTAACATTCAGCGTTTTGCAATACACGATGGACCAGGAATCCGCACGACTGTTTTTTTAAAAGGCTGTCCTCTCCGCTGCTGGTGGTGCCATAATCCTGAGAGTCATAAAATTCTTCCTGAAAAATTTGATGGATGCAATTTAAGACGTGGCTTCGATCAATCATTTTCTATGGAAAAGAACGAAATCGGGAAAGAAATTTCAGTTGATGAATTAGTAAATGAAATTGTAAAAGACAGAGTTTTCTACGAAGAATCTTCGGGTGGTGTTACATTTTCTGGTGGTGAACCATTAATGCAGCCGGAATTTCTCATTGAATCATTAAAACAAGCCAAATTAAATGGAATTAACTCCGTAGTTGATACATGCGGTTATGCATCTTCAGAAATAATAACTGATGTTGCTCCTTTTACAGATCTTTTTTTATATGACCTGAAATTAATGAACGATGATGATCATGTAAAATACACGGGAGTTTCAAATCAGGTTACTTTGAAAAATCTTGAAGTATTGGATAAACTTGGAAAGAAGATTATTATTCGATTTCCAGTTGTACCTGATATTACAGATACAAATGAAAATATTTTTGCCATACGAGGTTTTATCTCCTACCTGAACAATGTAATAGAAATAAACCTTCTACCCTATCACCGTACTGGTGAAGGTAAGTACAATAAATACGGTAAAGAAAATAAAATGGGCGATGTTGAATCTCCGGAATCAACAGGCTTAGAAAATATTAAACAATTTTTTAGTGAATTAAACTGCAAAGTTAAAATCGGTGGATAAAATGAATGAACGAATAAGAAAACTTCGAGAAATCAGCTTAAACACCGAAGAAACAATATCGATTGAACGTGCTCGGCTGTTAACTGAATTTTATTCCAGTGGTGAAGCTGATAAATGTTCCGTTCCAGTTGCTCGGGCTAAAGCATTTAAATACATTCTTGAACATAAAGAATTATATGTTGGTGAAGATGAATTAATTATAGGCGAAAGAGGACCATCACCAAAAGCTACTCCAACATATCCGGAACTTTGCACCCATAGTCTTGATGATTTTGATATCCTTCACAACCGTGAAAAAATTTCTTTTAAAGTAAATGAAGAAGCAAAAAAATACCAAGCAGAAAATGTAATTCCCTTCTGGAGTGGACGATCAATACGAGATAGAATTTTGAATGAAATGGATGAAGAATGGAAAGAAGCTTACTCTGCTGGTGTATTTACAGAATTTATGGAACAGCGCGCACCGGGGCATACAGTACTCGATGATAAGATTTACCGTATGGGAATGAAAGACTTTAAAGAAAAGATAACATCATCACTCGAGACACTCGATTTTTATACTGATCCCAAAGCTTTTGAAAAAAGAGAAGAATTGCAGGCAATGGATATTGCTGCCGATGCATTAATACAATTTGCAAAAAGATACAGACAAAAACTATCTGAAGCCGCGCAGCAAGAAACGAATCAGACAAGAAAAGATGAGTTGGAAACTATGGCTGGAATTTGTGAACGTGTTCCCGAAAATGCACCAAACACTTTTTGGGAAGCTCTTCAATATTATTGGTTCGTTCATCTTGGAGTTATCACAGAACTAAATACGTGGGACTCTTTTAATCCCGGAAGACTCGATCAGCATCTTTATCCATTCTACAAGAGAGATATTGAATCTGGATTGCTTGATGAAGAGGGTGCAAAAACACTCCTCGAGGCATTCTGGGTTAAGTTCAACAATCAGCCTGCACCGCCGAAAGTGGGAGTTACCTCCAGAGAAAGTAACACTTACACAGATTTTTGTTTAATAAATGTTGGCGGAGTGAATGAAAAAGGTGAAGATGCGGTTAACGAACTTTCTTATTTAATTCTTGATGTAATCGAAGAAATGCGTTTACTTCAGCCAAGCTCGATGGTACAGATAAGTAAAAAGAATCCTAACCAACTTGTAAAAAGAGCACTGAATATTATAAAAACCGGTTATGGTCAGCCTTCGCTTTTTAATACCGATGCTATCATCCAGGAAATGCTCAGACATGGAAAATCAATTGTAGATGCGCGTAATGGCGGCGCAAGTGGATGCGTAGAAACCGGCGCATTCGGTAAAGAGAGTTACATACTTACAGGTTATTTCAACCTTACAAAAATTCTGGAGATTACTTTAAATAATGGTATTGATCCCCGGACTGGTAAACAAATTGGAATTGAAACAGGAGATCCAAAAGGATTTAAAACTTTTGAAGATCTAATTGAGGCGTACAGCAAACAGGTTAAACATTTTGCTGATATTAAAATTAAGGGCAATGTCATAATCGAAAGACTTTATGCAGAATACCTCCCTGCCCCGTTTATGTCTTTGTTAATTGATGATTGCATTACTAAAGCAATGGATTACAACTGTGGTGGTGCACGATACAATACATCCTACATTCAGGGTGTTGGAATTGGAACGACAACCGATTCACTTACTGCACTAAAGTATAATGTTTTTGATAATAAAAAATTATCTATGGAAGAGTTTTTATTTGCTATGAATAAAAACTATGAAAGTCTTGATACTATAAAAAATCTGCTGTTGAACGAAACACCTAAATACGGAAATGATAATGATTATGCAGATGCAGTTTTAAAAACAATATTTGAAATTTATTTCTCAGCAGTTGATGGAAGACCAAACACCAAAGGCGGATACTTTAGAATTAACTTACTCCCCACAACCAGCCATGTATATTTTGGAAGCATTACAAACGCAACACCGGATGGAAGACTCGCAGGCGTTCCGGTATCAGAAGGAAT
>CBDUAV010000178.1:0-3318 GCA_965365225.1 uncultured Ignavibacteria bacterium
TTTATCTCATTTTCGGGATAAACAAAAAGTCCGTTCCAGGAAATTGCATTATATAACTTATTTTTTTCAATGAAACTATTGTATTTGTCAGGTGAAAGCCAAGAAAAGGTGGGATTTCTAAAAAACCATGGTCTCGTTCGGGCAAGTATAATCTCTTCATTAAAAATTTTTTGAATTATTTCTTCAGCATCTTCAATTTGGTTGTCAATAGTATGTCTCTTGAAAGGTTTGTACATAGGGACATGAATATGCGGTGGGCCAAAATGTATTGTTATTTCATCCTCTTCTCCCTCCATGGTAAGTATGTCAATAAATAAATTATTCGATACTGGAGAAGGAATATAAATTGCCACAAATTCCAACAGCTCTTCATCATGCGTTGCATAACTTTTCCACTCAGGATGTCGTGATATAATCTTGTTGTAAACTTCTTTTGAAAAGTCATTTAGCTTATTGAGTTCAAAGTCTTTGGTAATTTTAATTGGTTTGTCAAAAGGAGCACCACAATGCGGACATATATTATCTTTAGTTTTGACCTCTTTCCTGCAATCGGAACAAATATACTCTTCACTTTCATTTAGAGTGATCTCATCCATTTGCAATCCCATCTACTAATTAGTTGAGAAATTTCTTCAGTTAAAAATACATAAAAACTGTCATCATATTTTATACAAACTTAACCACTTCAACACATTTCGTGGGCCGTCAGGGGCCAATGCCGCTGCGCGATAGTAAGCAAACGGCGATAATCGCATTGCAATTGTAATTCCCTGCCACAGGGTAATTGGTAAGAATGGAGAGCTTGTTGGTTACGGCGGCGGAATGTGGAGAAAACAATTTTTACTGAATCTTGAGATAAAGACTGAAATGGAGTGGAGGCGGTTTTAGCTTCCTATGTCTTACACAGTAAATTTCAATGCACAAATAAGGATAAAAACAAAATTAATTATTTACTAACTAGTATCTTTTAGTATTAAGTTTAAATTCTCTGACCACAATTCGGACAGTAATTAATATTTTCCTTAGTCTCAGTATTACAACTGGGACACACAATGGCAGGTTTGATATTTTCTGTAGGGGCAGAGGTAAGATCCTCAAAATTACTCTGTGGTGATTGACTGTTAATATCAATTAAAGGTATGGGTATTTTGTTCAGTGCTCTCGCTGCTGAAAATCCTTTAAAGACAAAGTAAAGAGCAAAAAGATGAAATCCGAACCCAAAGTAATCCTGCACCGGCAGAAAAATTAATCCATCCAGACCGTAGACTATCATCCCTGTTATAAAAGCCCAGAGCTGTTTCCGTTTTGCATAGTAAGCAAAGAGAAAGAATATACTGATTACTATAAGGTTTATTGACATCCCGGTAGTTTTATCAAGGTTCAACCCACCTGGCTCGTGATATATTGTTAATCCATCCACAACCTGGGTAATGCCGAGACCGATAATAAAATTAAGATTGCCATCCATATAGATTATTAATGAATTAATTATCGAGAGAATTGCAATCCATATAAACCAGTTTGCGCCGTTCTTAACAGCAGACTCTCTATTAAAGATTTCTTCTCTACCTGGATTTGAATCATTCATTTTTAATCCCTGCTGTGTTTTTTTAAAACAAATGTAACACCGCTGAAGGAGAAATATTTCACCAAAATGTAAAAATGTTAAACGAAGGTTTTACTAACTTAAAAAAAGTAGGAAATAAAAGCAGTTTTATGGGAACTTTAAAAAAATATTAACTTGTTTCATTCTCCTTTATGTAAAACCGCAACCGGGTACTAAGTATAAATCTCTTTCTTTAAAAGCCCGACTTTCGGCGGGTAAACCTACCTTCGGCAGGCAGGCCTGCTTACCTTCGGTATGTAAACTAATTCCATCGGGAGTGTACTGGTCGTAGTAAATAATTTCTATTGGCTCACCGCTTTAAGTTTGTAAAATACCATCGTTTTGTTTTGCAAGGGAGCTTTCGCTTAAAATAAATTCTTTTTTTTAACACTTCTTTTAACTAAATTCTTATACACAACAATGTTTAACCAATTTAAAACTTAAATATAAAAGAGAGCCGCACGTGGAAACAATTTCAGAATTTATTGAGTTAATTAATAAATACTTATCCAGACCCCTTTTTACATTTGGCGATAATCCGGTTACTATATGGATGCTGCTGTATTTTTTACTTCTCCTGGTCTTTTTGTTTTTTGGAACCAAAATTTTAAAGAGGTGGTTTGTTTACAAACTACTCGGCAGAACCAGTCTGGATGTAGGAGTGCGGCATGCAATAGGCACTATATTCAGATACGTGCTTATTGTAATAGGATTTATGCTTATTCTGCAATTTCTTGGTGTCGATTTAAGCGGCTTTACAATTATAGCAAGCGCACTTGGCGTTGGTGTGGGTTTCGGTCTTCAGAATATTACAAACAATTTTGTTAGCGGAATTATTATACTATTTGAACGCCCGATAAAAATTGGAGATAGAATAGAAGTAGGCGAAGTTACAGGGGATGTAATAAAAATATCAATGAGATCCACAACCATTCTAACCAATGATAATATTTCCATAATTGTTCCCAATTCAGATTTTATTTCAACCACAGTGGTTAACTGGAGCTACACCGATAGAAATGTACGTTTCAACTTTCCGGTTGGTGTTTCTTACAAATCAGATCCGGAAACTGTGAAAAATATTCTATTAGAAGTTGCAGAAAAAAATGAAGGGGTTTTGAAAGATCCTCCACCTGATGTTTTGCTTAATGATTATGGCGATAGTTCTATCAACTTTACACTTAGGGTCTGGACGAGCACCTATATTACCAAACCTATACTATTAAAAAGTCAGCTGTACTATTCGGCATTTGAAATGTTTAAAGAACGCGGTATAGAGATTCCATTCCCGCAGAGAGACATCCACGTAAAAAATGATTTAATAAATGTTCACTCAGAATAATTTTAGCTTTAAGTGCTTTATTTTTCATCAGAGATTACTGCAACCGGGTAGTAAGTATGAATTTCTTTCTTAACAAGCCTGCTAATACCATCCGGAGTGTACTGGTCGTAGTAAATTATCTCAATAGGCTCACCGCTTTGGGTTTGTAAAATACCGTCATTCTGTTTTGCTACGGAACTTTCGCTTAAAATTACCGCGACAAATTTATAAGAGTCGTTTTCAGTTTCTGCAAAAATTACTTCTTCCATATCCCCCGAAATCTTCCCTCTTAAAAATCCTTTAACATACTGCCGTGTATCGGGGTCGAGATTGCGATCGGCATCCTGTATAACAATCCTGTTAAGCTCGTTTATACCAAAGTGCTCGTAAA
>CBDUAV010000179.1:0-3171 GCA_965365225.1 uncultured Ignavibacteria bacterium
TTTCGGAGGATTAATGAAAAGCATTACTTTTAGATTCTTAACTATAATAATATTATTTTTCCCTCTTTTTACTTTGGCACAGGACACCACTGAAACAAAGGAAGAATGGAAATGGCATTGGGAAGAAGTTGGTGATTGGGTTGATTGGTGGAAAAAGAAACCAAGCATTTCTCTTTATTATGGATTTTCAAATATTAACAGAAAGGATGTTGAAGCGCCCTTTGCAGATAATAATTTAATTGAGTTAAAGCTGGGCTACACGAGTAAAAATACAACCCGATTTGCAGATTATATTGAACGCCGAAGAAATAAATTTTTTGTTATTACTTACAATTCAACCAAACTTGGAGGTGGTTCCGGTACAAGCTCAGATATTGAAACAAACAACTGGCGAATAGGTTTGGGCAGTTCAAGTGGGTATGGCTACAAACTTGGAAAGGACGCGGCAGTTACTCCATTTTTTGCTTCGAGTATGGATTGGACAAACATAAATTTTAATAATGATTCTTTAAGTTCAAATGATGATCGGGTTGCCCAATTGTACGATGAAACGTTCCGTTTTGGTTCGAGTATTGATATGGGAATTCACATTCAAGCTACACGGCTTTTAACTCTAGAAGCCGGCTACGAAAGAGCAATAGTATATGAAAGACATTTATTTTGGAAATGGGCTGGCAGTGGTATTATTGAACTTGCTACACACGGTTTACTGGATGTGTTTATTAAGGAAATCTTAAAATCTACTCCTGCTGCGGGACCGGTTGTTTTCTTTATTTTAAAAAGTGCTCTTGGATATGGTTTATATGAGTTGAGACAGGAAAAAATGAACTGGCCGTTCAGCAGTGCGCCACCAATGGCATTTGATAATATAAAATTCGGTTTGACTTTTGTGTTTTAAAACTTTGCGTTCTTTGCAATTTCGGGTAATCTATCATTTTTAATAAGAAAGTCACCGAGTTAATTTTCAAACTTTATTTTGATATTCACAATTTCTGATTTGCTGCCTGTCCGCACAGGCGGTCCCCAGGTTCCCGCACCGGAAGTAACATAATACTGTGTTTTGCCTTTTTTCTTGTATCCCCAGCTAATTTCATAAATCATTTTTGTAATAATATTTCCCGGCCATATCTGACCGTGGTGTGTGTGTCCGGAAAATTGCAAGTCAATTCCATTTTTTTCAGCCTGCTCTAACTTAACCGGCGAATGATCCAAGAGTATTTTCGGATGATTTGAATTTATTGTAGAAATAATATCCTTCAGTGTTTTCCTTTCTTTGCCAGTGAATTGTTTCATTGCCACGTCTTCCCTGCCAATAATATAAAAACTGCTGTCAATAAGTTCATATTCATCACGAAGTACTTTCATACCTAGATGTTCAGCATATTTATCAGATGCTTCCACTTCATTAATAAATTCATGATTGCCATTGACTGTATATACACCATATTTAGGACTTAACTTTTTAAATGACGAACCTATTTTTCTCTGTTCAAGTATCTCTGCTTTATCATCAACTATATCACCAGCAAGAAGAATAATATCCGGATTTAGAGAATTCATCCCATCTATTATTTTTGTTAATAACCTCTCTCCATCAATTGGTGATAGGTGAAGATCCGCAGCCATAACGATGTTGAGTTCATTTAATTTCCCGTCACCTTTAGGGAGTGAAATATTTAAAGTATTTACTGTTATATCTCTCTTATTTAGATTTCCTAAAAAAACAATTAAGCTTACAAATACCACAATTGCTATTGCAGTAATCTTTTTCGTCAGCTCATAATTATTGTAAATAGATTTTGGGAGAAAGTGAAAGAACGATTCCAGTAGACGCAGAATATCTAGACCTAAAAGAAAAAGAATAAAGTAAACAAGAAATGCAAACCAAACCGCCCCGACACCCAGCCAAATATCATATGCAACCGGCGGCAGAAATTTGTAGAGCAGTTTTGCAAACACGTATCCATATGCAACAAATATAAATACAGCAATATAAAATGGTTTTAGTGCTGGAAGAGTTTGAATCGCCTGCCATCCCCTAATAAAAATATAGTAGTTAAGGGCTGTGTAAACTGTAAAGAATATAGTGAAGAATAAAATCATTATTTAATTTTTTAATAGATTAAACCAAAAGATAGGCTTAATAGTTCAGATGATGAATAGTGTTCTGTTTTTTGTGATTTGAAACATAAAACCATTGCAGAAAACCGGATGGATTTAGGAGGCTGAAATTCCGGTTATCCACAATGGTTAAGGAGGCTATGAAAAATTTTATTTATAAGAGTGCAAAACCTTCATGTAGTTTGCACGTTCAAATTTTGCCGGATCATCAACATTCATATAACTCATACTTCCACGCATTTGTTTGATTGATTCGTATTCTTTTTCTTCCATCCACATTTTTATTTTCGATGTAACCTCAGCAATGTGTCCAATACCAAACTTTAATAGACAGGAAAGCATTTGTGTAACCTTTGCTCCTGCCATTACCATTTTAATTACATCTGTTTCAGTATAAATACCACTGGTTGCAGCCAAGTCTGCGTTAGTTCTTCCATACAAAATTGCAATCCATCTTAACGGCAGACGCATAGCAAATGGTGTACTTAGAATAACATTTGGTTCAACTTCCAGTGTATCAAGATTTATATCCGGCTGATAAAATCTATTAAACAGAACCAAGCCGTTCGCACCTGCTTTATTTAATTCTTTTGCCATGTGCGCAACAGAGCTGAAAAACGGGTGCATTTTCACAGCAATTGGTATCTTTATTTCGGAGCATACTCTTTTAACTATGTGTGCATATTTTTTCTCAAGCTCTTCACTTTTCTGATCAATATCAGTTGCCATAAAATATATATTGAGTTCAAGTGCATCGGCTCCAGCCTGTTCTATTTGTTTCGAGTAATCAATCCATCCGCCGAGTGATTTGCCATTAAGACTTGCGATAATTGGAATATCAACAGCTTCTTTTGCTTTTTTAATGTGCTCGAGATATTCTTCCGGTCCTAATTTGTATTCAAAGGGTTCGGGGAAATAACTTGTTGCTTCGGCGTAGCTATCCATTGAAACTTCAGTATGATGATGAAGCTCTAAAGATTCATGTTCCAGCTGCTCTTCAAATAAAGAATAAAGAACAACAGCGCCTGCTCCGGCATCTTCCATTTGTTT
>CBDUAV010000180.1:0-3049 GCA_965365225.1 uncultured Ignavibacteria bacterium
TAGCTGCTTACAAATCCTTGCAATCATCGTTCAAATTATTAAAAAATGGGATTGCAGATGCAGTAGTTACTGCACCTGTTTCTAAAACTGCTTTTAATATGGCAGGAATAAATTTACCCGGACAGACTGAGTTGTTTGCACAATGGAGCAAATCAAAAAATTTTATAATGATGTTTCTTTCCAGCAAGCTTAATGTTGCACTTTACACTATTCACGTTCCTCTGAAAGGGGTCTCGAGATTACTAAATCAAAATATTTTATTGGATAAGCTTACTTTACTTCATCAAACAATGAAAATTGATTTAGGAATTATCGAACCAAAAATTGCCGTACTTGGATTGAATCCACATGCAGGTGAAAATGGTGTTATTGGCAAAGAAGAAATGGATATGATTATTCCTGTGATTAATAAAATTAAAAGAAAAATTAATGTTGAAGGACCGTTCTCTGCAGATGCTTTTTTTGCGAAAAGAAAATATAAAGAATTTGATATGACATTAGGTATCTATCATGATCAAGTTTTGATTCCATTTAAATATTTTAATGCGGGCAAAGGTGTTAACTTTACTGCAGGTTTGCCTATAATCAGAACTTCACCCGATCATGGTGTAGCTTACGATATTGCATGGAAAGGAATTGCAGATGAGTCAAGTTTTATTCAAGCTATAAAGTATGCAAGTTTAATAATCAGAAATAGAAGAAATCATGCTTTATCAAAATAAGAAGCGTCCGTACGACAAGTTATCTTTGATTTATGATGGTTTAATGAAAGATGTTAATTTTAATCTCTGGACAAAATACGTAATGGATATTGCAAGCAAATACGTTAATACCGCATCATCCCTTTTAGAACTTGCTGCGGGAAACTGCACTATAGCTACTAACATCAAAAAAAAGTATACTAATCTGATTGCAACTGATATTTCGCTGCCTATGTTAAACGCTCATTTTCAAGCTGATTTGGTTAAAGTATGCTGTAATATGATTTGTCTTCCATTTAAAAAAAAATTTGATTTTATTTATGCTACTTTCGACAGTATAAATTATTTATTAACTAAGAAAGAATTGCAATTCTTGTTTGGAGAGATTGAGAATGTTCTAAATGAAAATGGAATTTTTACTTTCGATGCAAGTCTTGAAAACAATAGTCTTGAGTTTACAGATGCTCAGGTAACTAAAGACAGGTATAATGGGTTCAGGTTTAAAAGAATAAATAGCTACGATAAAAAAACAAGAATTCATAAAAACGTTTTTTATATATATGATAAATCGGGAATAAAATTTAAAGAAGTGCACAAACAGAAAATTTATAGTTTTGAAACATTTTTCAATTTAGTTGATAAAGCGGGTTTATTTGTAAAACAATGTTATGATGGATTCACATTTAAGGACGGGACTCCGACATCTGAAAGAGTTCAGTTTGTCGTAGGGAAGAGAGCTGCTTGATGCTATCATTTGAACATGTAGAATTTCATTACCCCGGTCAGCAAGTATTTGGTGACCTGAATTTTGATTTGAACAATGGCGAATTTGCTTTTATAATTGGCAAAAGCGGAATAGGGAAAAGTACTTTGATGCAGTTGATTTATATGAATCTGCGTCCGGATTCGGGAACTGTAAGAGTTGGTAATTACGATTCTGATTCAATAAAACCATCTCAGATTCCGTTTTTAAGAAGAAAAATTGGAGTAGTTTTTCAGGACTTTAAGCTGCTGCAGGATAGAAATGTCCATGAGAATTTAACCTATGTTTTAAAGGCTACTAACACACCCGGAAGGGAAATCAAAAGAAAAATTAATGATGCGCTTTCGGACGTAGGATTGTCACACAAAAGACTGAGTATGCCTGATGAACTATCGGGCGGGGAGCAACAGCGAGTTGCAATTGCACGTGCGGTTCTGAATGATCCATTTTTGGTATTAGCAGACGAGCCTACTGGAAATCTCGATCCGGAAACATCGAACGAGATATTATCAATTTTAAAGAACATCAATAAAAAAGGAACAGGAATTCTAATAGCAACTCATAATTACGATCTGGTTAAAAAAGCTAATGAGAGAATAATAAAGCTTGAAGATGGAAAAGCTTTAAAAGCCGTTCTGAAACAAAAAACAGAATACTGATTAAATAATATTCAATCTTTCAAAAACTTTTTTGCTTACCTCCTCAATACTTCCAAGCCCCTCAATCGATTTCACAATATTTTGTTTATTGTAATAGTCTAAGACAGGTTCTGTGTTTTGCCTGAATACTTCCAAACGATTTCTGACTACTTCTTCTTTATCATCATCGCGCAAATGGAAACTGTTTTCAGCATTACAACTTGGACAATTAGTTTTACCCTTGATGTCTTTCAGAGCAAAGATTTGTCCGCAATTTTTGCAGGCTCTTCTGTCGCCAATTCTGCTTACTAATTCGTTGTCATCTGCAGTAATATTAACTACGCTGACATCGCTGAAATTCATTTCTTTCAGCAGTTTGTCGAGGGCAATAGCCTGATTCACTGTTCTCGGAAAGCCGTCCAGAATAAATCCCTTTGCACAATCAGATTTATGTAATCTATCCTGAATTATTCCTATCATAATGTCATCAGGCACAAGATCACCTCTGTTCATAATTTCCTGAGCCTTTTTACCAAGCTCAGTCTGATCTTTTACAGATTGTCTGAGAATATCACCGGTTGAAATATGTGGAATGTTTAATTTGGAAGAAATGAGTTTTGCCTGTGTACCTTTTCCAACACCCGGGGCACCAAATAGTATTAACCGCATAAGAGTATATATTTATTATTAGAAAATTATTGATATGAAAAATATGGAAATTAAATTGTAGCCTCAAGCTTTAGCTTGAGAAAATCAGGATGGTTTTTGTGTTTTAAGTTTTGTGAAGAAATCCTGCAGCAGTTTTTTACTTTCTTCTGCATAAATTCCAGAGAAGGTTTTGATTTTATGATTTGTCTTCCCATCCTCTGCAAGATTATATAAACTTCCGCAGGCACCAAACTTCGGATCAAATGCTGCAAAGTAAAGTTCTTCTATCCTTGATGCTA
>CBDUAV010000181.1:0-2918 GCA_965365225.1 uncultured Ignavibacteria bacterium
GCTGTTTCAAACGGTACAGTCGCACTTCACGTTGCACTTTTAGCTCTTGGAATTGAAAAAGATGATGAAGTAATTGTTCCAACATTTACTTACATTGCTTCCGTCAACTCTATTACCTACACAGGTGCAAAACCTGTATTTGTAGATTCTGATCCGGTAACCTGGCAAATTGATACAAAAAAAATTGAAGAGAAAATTTCCGAAAAAACAAAAGCAATTATCGCAGTGCATATTTATGGTCACCCGTGTGAGATGGATGAGATCAAAAAAATTGCCGACAAATATAAATTGTTTATTGTAGAAGATTGTGCCGAAGGCATTGGTTCTTACTATAAAGGAAAACACGTTGGTGGTTTTGGTGATGTATCTACATTCAGTTTTTTCGGGAATAAGACAATTACTACTGGCGAAGGTGGAATGGTTTGCACAAATGACAATGATTTAAGAGATCTTGCTTTTCGATTAAAAGGACAAGGATTAGCTAAAAACAAGGAATACTATCACGATATCATTGGTTATAATTACAGAATGACAAACATTTGTGCAGCAATTGGATGTGCACAACTCGAACTCATAAATACTATTTTAGATAAAAAAGAAGAAGTAGTAAAAAATTATATTAACGCACTTAAGAACCTGCCTGTAGAGTATCATAAGCAAACAGGTGATGTTAAGCATTCTTACTGGATGTTTACAATTTTAGTTAAATCTGAAAATGAAAGAACAAAACTTAGAAAGCATCTTGCTGAGAATGGAATTGAAACACGTCCAACTTTTCATCCTGTACATACAATGCCAATGTACATAGCAAACGAAAAATTTGAAGTCGCAGAAAATATCGGGAAAAGAGGGATAAATCTTCCAAGCTATCCTGATCTTTCTGAAAAAGATATAAATTTTATAACCGATAAAATCAGAAATTTTTACAATGGATAACCATTCAATTGAAATTAAAGAACTAAGTTTAGAAAATGCTGTTTTATTATCGGATGCACTTTCAAAAGAAAAATTAGAATACATGAAACATTTTACTCCGTTTGAATTTTCTATTGCTTCAATTAAACGAATATTAAGGGGTGCAGTAAACGATAAATACTTTGGAATTTTTGTGGAAGATCAATTAGCAGGCTTTTACATGCTTCGCGGAATGGATGATGGCTATGAGATACCTGCTTATGGTGTTTGGATATCATCTGAATTTTCAAACAAAGGTTTATCAAAATTAACTCTTTACCACGCTTTTTCTTTTTGCAGAATAAATAACATAAAAAAACTCATGCTTAAAGTTCATCCTGAAAACTTAATAGCAAAAACACTCTATGAATCTCTTGGATTTGAAAAAGTTGGCATTGATAAAAAAAACGATAATTTCATTTATCATAAAACACTCGCCCAAAATAGTTAAATATGAAAATCGGTTATTACATCCATCACACCACAATATCTGCCGGTGGTATATTTACTTATTCAATTGGGATACTGCGTGAGTTAATAAAATCACCTGATATAAAAAAACTTGTGATTATAACATCAAATGAAGTTGCTGAGCGGCTAAACGAATTTAGAAAAATTGATAAAGTGGAAATTGAAACGATTGATCGAAAAAGCTCTACAATAAAATTTAGATTATTTGTTTGGTATTCTTTTTACTTAATGACGGTAGTTATTCAGAGTATAATACCCGTCACTATTTTTTTTAATTCTATCAAACATGCTATTGCCAAATTAAGTCCTTATCAAAAAATATTTGCTTCAAAGGGACTTGATGTTCTTCATGTTCCTGTTCAATATTCTCCCATTTACAAAACAGAAGTTCCTGTAATCATAACCATGCACGATCTTCAGGAATATCATTTCCCAGAATATTTTTCAATGAAAGAAAAAATCAGCAGAAAGCTTAAAAACAAAATGGGAATTACCGATTCGGATCATATTATTGTTTCATTCAATCATGTTAAAAGAGATATAATAAATTTTTTCAATATTGGAGAGGAAAATGTTTCGGTCTGTCCTCCTCCGTTTGCTGAAAATTGGTTTGTTAAAGAAAAAGAGACTGAATGGAAAGAAATTGTAAAAAAATATAATCTAAAAAGGAAATATCTTCTTTATCCTGCAGCTACGTGGCAGCATAAAAATCATTTAAAATTATTAGAAGCCTTTAAAGCGATAAGAGATGATGGTCTTGATTATGATCTTGTTTGCACTGGTAACAAAACTGATTTTTATTATAACACAATTAAAAATCGTATTGAAGAGTTAAATTTATCAGATGCTGTTTATTTCCTGGGTATTGTACCGGAAGAAGATTTAATCGGTTTGTATAAAAATACTTCGCTTGCAGTTATTCCGACTCTTTATGAAGCCGGGAGTGGTCCGCTTTACGAAGCGATGAAATACCAGATTCCTGTAATTTGTTCCAATGTTACTTCATTGCCCGATACTATTTCAAATGATGATTTTACTTTTAATCCAAATGATGTGGAGAAACTCGCCCACAAAATGAAGAAAGGATTAGAAGACGAAGGTTTCAGAAAAAGAAATATTGAAAATTCTAAGATGAGAATGGAATACTATGAGAAGATTGATTACTCTGGAAATTTCATCAATGTTTTCCAAAATGTAAGTCGTGAATCTCTTCCAGAAACTTAATTTACTTCAAACCTAGTTTATTTACCGGTTAAAGTAGTATGCTTTGTTTATTTAATTAAAATCATTTTTCTGGTATCAACAAAATCTCCAGCTTGCAATCTGTATAAATAAATTCCACTAGGAAATCCTGTTGCATCAAAATCAAACTCATAACTCCCAGCTGGAATTTTTTCATTAACCAAAGTCGAAATTTCATTTCCCAAAACATCATAAACTTTGAGAGTAACAAAACTTGAATTGGGAATTTGATATCTGATTGTTGTTGATGG
>CBDUAV010000182.1:0-2844 GCA_965365225.1 uncultured Ignavibacteria bacterium
GGAGAAGAAATGAAACATCGGCGCCGCAAGATCGATAAAACAGGATATTTTTTTCTAAGCTTAAGCAATTTATGCAGGTAATTATAGATTTCATTTTCTTTTTCTGTTCTGCCTTCACTAACAAATGCATTTCGTTTATCACCTAAAAATCCACCTGGAAAAGGCTGTCTTAATTCACCATGTTTCAATCCACCCGTAATTCCAATTTCAGTCCCATAGAAAATAACGGGGATTCCTCTTGTAAATAAAAGCAGGTTTAATGCAACTTTTAGCCTACCTGAATTACCATCAGCAAGAAACATTGCTCTTTCAATATCGTGATTATCCATAAATACGACTAAATTATCAGGATCCGAATAAATATAATCTTGAGCAAGAGTTTTATAAAATGAATAAATATTTTTTTCGCCGCTTAGGTAAGCTCTAACTGCATCAGCAAATGCAAAATCTGTAACTGCAGGAAGATTAGAATCAAAATTTAGTTTACGTACAGGTGAATTGCTCTGATAACCTGAAATTATTGGTGGATCACCCTGCCAAACTTCTCCAACAATATTAAATTCAGGATACTCTGTTAAAATTGCTTCGGCCCATTCTGCCAAATATTTCTGATCGTTATATGGATATGTGTCTTCACGTATACCATCAATTCCAGCGTATTCAATCCACCATAATGTATTTTGAATTAAATAGTTTTTTAAAGAAGAATTTTGCTGATTAAGATCTGGCATATAATCAGTAAACCAACCGCGTTGATGAAAATTAATAATTGAGCTATCACCGTGAATATCAAGGAAGGCCATTTTATCATGAGATGCTGGTATAAAATTTTCAGTTGTTCCGTTAAACCAATCTATTGCAGGAAGATTATTCAGCCACGGATGATTTATTCCAATATGATTGCTAACATGGTCAAGTATAACTTTAAGTCCTTTTTTGTGTGCTTCATCAACTAACTTTTTATAAAGATCATTACTTCCAAAACGTGGATCAATTTTGTATAGGTCCGTGGCAGCGTAACCGTGATAGCTCATCCACATATTATTTTCAAGCATCGGGGTTATCCAGATAGTTGTTATGCCCAGCTCTTTCAGATAGGCAAGTTTTGCAATAATACCTTCGATATCACCGCCTTTTCTTCCATCCAAATCTGTCGAGGTGAAATTGTCTAGTGAATCTCCAATAGTATTGTTGATAAAATTACCATCGCAAAAACGGTCCGCAAAAATCAGATAGATAACATCTTCATTACTGAATCCTTGATGTTTTGATTCAGAGTTATATTTTGAGAATATAGGATAATCAATTTCTGTTTGTTCATTAGCACTTGAAAACTTAAGTGTGTATTCCCCTTCTTCAATTTGGTATGGAATAAATACATCAATAAATAAATAAGCAGAATTATCAGATGTATGAACTTTTAAAACCTGCAATCGCTCATCTATAAATTTTACATTAATGTCTGCTAAATTATCTCCGTAAACCATAAGTTGCACAGTATCCCATTTCATTCCAACCCACCAGTTCGGAGGTTCTATTTTGTTGATGGAAGACTTTTGAGCGTAAAGTATGTTAAAAATGAAAAGTGTGAAAAGTAAAATTAGAGGAAGTCTGGTTTTCAAATGATTTGTACCTAACTGAATTTTAAATTAGGATAAAAATATAGAAACAACTTATATTATAAAAGAGTTTTACATACGTTTGATTAAAGTAAAGTTTGGAATAGTACTGGTAACATTTTCCTGGCTGATGTAAAAACTAGATAAAAAGCTTGTATTTTTTAGGGATAAATATTGTGCCTTACTCTTTTTCTGCCTCACTTAAATGGAATAAAGATTGATATTTTTATAGTGCAATAAATAACAATAAAAGGAAGCTTTTATAATGAAATTGATTAAAAAATCGAATGTAGCGAGCATAATATTTTTCTTAGCAATTCTTTTACTATTTGCAGCATGTTCGGAAGATGAAACTGCACTAACTCCAGACAATTCGCCTACTGTTCCACCGCAATCGTCAATGGCTGTTGATTTTAATGAGTTCCCTGATACAAATTCTCCGGGTCCATTATTTAAATTCGAGCCAAGTGATACAGTCTTTAGGGGTAACTGGGGATGGGCAGCCTGGCATGTTGGTGTTTGGAGCACACTAATAAAAATTGGACTTGCAATTCCAGTTGCTGCATTTGCTGAATCATTTAATCATCAACCCATGCAACAGCCCGACGGCTCTTGGCTGTGGACATACACACTAACAATCAGCGGGATTGATCATATAGTAAAACTTTATGGAACTAGTGTTACAAATGGTATTGAGTGGCAAATGCTTCTAACTAAAGCAGGATTTTACACAGACTTTGAATGGTTTACCGGTTATTCAAATTTGCCGGCAACTGAAGGAACATGGACCTTAAACCAGGACCCGAGTGATCCAGATCCATTTTTATTTATTGAGTGGAGTCGTAATGTTGAAGATGGTACAGCCGAAGTTAAATACACAAACATAATCCCAAATGCACCTGAAAACGGAAGTTACATCCATTACGGAAAAACTAATGATGTAACGTACAATCGCTTTTTTAATATTTTTGGAAAAGTAGAAAATCGTTTGATTAATATTGAGTGGAATTATGAACAGCATTTTGGAAGAGTCAAGGATCCTCAGCATTTTGGCAATGAAAGTTGGTATTGCTGGGATGAAATGCTTTTTGATACTCAATGTCCTGAGTAATTAGCTGGTAAATAATTTTTTTAAAGAACGGTAGTACAACAACTACCGTTTTTTATTTGTGTTAAAATTCTCCAATTCGTCATTTATAATGACTTAAACAAAATTTAATTATCT
>CBDUAV010000183.1:0-2795 GCA_965365225.1 uncultured Ignavibacteria bacterium
GCCCCTCGGGGCGAATAAAAAAAGTGTTCCTATTGATACCCCGCTGCTCTGCGGCTACGGTGTACACACAACTTCATTCTTTACAAGTGCATACCCTGTATAAATATCTTCAAATCGGTCCATCCCTTCTTTTATAGTTATAAAGCCCGGAGGCCTTTGGGATTCATAACCTTTCCATCCACCCATGCGGGCAAATATCCATGCAGCCCAGGCTAAAGAGTATGGTTTATATTGATTTTGCTGTTTAATAGTTTTACCTTGATATTTATTGTTTAAGTACTCTAAACATTCCAATTGGGTTGCATTGAAAGTTTGTTCTGCCGCAATCTCATTTTCTTCTTGTAATGCTAATTTCAAATTCATTATTGTTAATGCACTTTTCATAGCTAAAAGCGTTAGTTTCCGTATTGCCCAACCACTTTCAAGTTCACTACGCTCAATTTGAAAACCTTTACTTTTTAACAGCCGAAACAGTTGTTCGATATACCATCTCATCGAATACCACTTAACGATTTGTATGGCATCAGCTAATGTTTTTACATTATGCGTGGTTAATAACCTCCATTTAATGGTTTGTGTCGGGTCAATGGGATCAACTTCTTCTACAGAAACAACAGTAACTTTTACCTGCTCTGCGACAACATCTTTTAAACTTGCAGGTTTCAATAAGGTAACCTGGTCATATTTGACCTGCATCATGACTTTGCGCTTCTGAAAACCAGAAGTATTACCTCTCATTACTTCCAGTTCGTATGAGCCTTGTACCGGTAGCTCATCAAGGTACTTATGGAGTGTTTTCCCATTATTAAGGCGTCTGTTTTGGCTGTTTCGGACTAAAAGGTGGACATTTTTTTCAGAAACATCGCAAAATTGTTTGTAGATGTCTCCTTCGCGGTCTTCAATAAGTGTTATCATATCTGCTTTTTCCAGCGTTGGCCTGCTTTTCAAAGAACTCTCTATCCATTTATTTGATTCTTTTGCACCTACAGCTAAACTTTTATAGTTACGATCATGCTTTGTTCCTGTCCCATTTTCCCTATGCCAGATATGTATGTGCGAGAACCCATAGACCTCTAATGTTTCTGCATTTAGGGCCAGTGTTGGGTGCAGTAAGAACCCTAAACTACCCGTAGCACGACAAGCCCCCAAACCACTGGATTCCTTTTTCCGTTTCTTGTTCCATTGGAAATTGAACTCTGTAGTATCCTGTAACGCAAGGACATGACCACCTGAAATATTGCTTGCAGTTTCTTTACAAATAGAATCTATTAAATCTTCTTCTTTCACTTTCTGATTATTAAGAAAACGATAATAACTAACCTCTTGACTACGAACATCTGATAGCCTTTTTATACACGAGACCCTTCGCTGGGTTAAAGCTGTTTCCAACTCGTTTTTTTTTCAAGCCGTTTATCCTGCTCAAATCCATAACCAATCTTATCTTTCTTATTATCAGTCATATAAACTAATCCTTCATTGTTTTACACTCCCTTTAAGTTAAAAAATATTTGTGTGTACACCGTAGCTGCTCTGCGGCGGGGTAGTTCATTGAAAGGAATCTATATAAGTACATTAAAAAATGTGTGAATGAGGGTAGATCCGAAATTCTGAGCAGTCAAATAAGTTTAAAAGTTTATTCAAATCTTTCAGCATCCATTAGCTCACATTTGAAAATATATTTTGAATTTAATAGTGCTTTCTGTTTGATATTAAAGTACTTTTAATCAAACAAGAAAATCGAGGTGACAAAAACAGATAGGATAAAATGGCTTGAAATTTTAGCAGTATTTATAACCGGTTTAATGAAATATATTTTTACCGACTGGTTGGAATTGCGAATTTTTTACATCTGTTCTGCCTGCTTATTCTGGACAGTTTATATTTATAAAAGATATCGCAATGATAAATTAATTCTGCAACAGTGGGGTTTTCGGAAAAAGCATTTTAAACAATCATTTTTATTCCTTTTACCCTTTGCACTAGCTACAATAGCGGCAATTGTTTGGTATGGAATTTCGCTTCAAACAAACTTTCTTAACTGGCATGTTATCCCTATTATTTTATTCTACCCGGTTTGGGGAATCATTCAGCAATTTTTAATAACTGCTCTTGTTGCCGGAAATTTATGGACGATCTCAAGGGTAAAATTCAATAATCCGCAAATAATCATTTTAACTTCTGTATTATTTGCAGTAGTTCATTATCCCAGCATGCTTTTAATGGTTTTTACATTTTTTATGCAATTGCTTTTTATAAGTGCTTTTTTTCGCTGGAGAAACCTTTGGCCACTCGGCCTTTTTCATGGATGGGTGGCAAGTTTACTGCTCTTTTTTATACTGGGCCGAGATTTATGGATTGAGCTCTGGGTGGTATTTTAGAGAATTTGAAATCCTAAATATGAAAGAACCGTTTCAGGTCGGTTGCTTTTTTCAAGCGGTAATGGATATAAAACAAAAGCATGGCAATGATTGTAACGGAAACCAATACAATTAGACTCCACCCAAAGGTTAATGAATTTTGAAAAAAAATGAAAATTATTCCTTCGGTAAAAATACAAAGCATACCGGCAGCTATAAGTGAATAAGCGATAATATTCAATCCCTTTTGTTTTGCATTCCGTATAAAAAAAATGAGACTGTAAATCGTAATATAGAGAGCCAGTATCACCGGAACTCCCAACTTTAATTCCCAGCCGGTTTCTCCAGCATAAATATCGAAAAGGATAAACAGCAAAGAAGTAAACAGAAAACTAATAGCTACTATTAGTATGATTTTTTTGTGCAGGTAGGTATTTA
>CBDUAV010000184.1:0-2723 GCA_965365225.1 uncultured Ignavibacteria bacterium
CGTTGCAAGTATCATTCCCTCTCCAGCTATTTCCACCATCTGTAGTTACATATATTCCTTCACTTACAAAAAACGGATTAAAAACAATAGTGTTTGCTGAAGAAAATAGTATATCAGGATTTACAGGGTGGGTAACAATAAAAACTTCAGTTTGATTAACATTGCTAGGGTAGATTCTATAATTAGCATCAAATAATAAGCTACTTGATTTTTGAATTTGCTGAGAGTAAATATTCAGTTGAATAGACAAGAATATTACGATTGAAAAGTATAAGTATTTAATCATTTTGCTCACAGATTTTACCATTTATCTTTATTTAAAGATAACATTGTTAAAATAGATATGCATGTTAAAAAGGATGCCAGGAATTTATAAGCATCTCCGATAATTTAGTACCACAAAAATATATATAAAATTTTCGCTTAAGCTTATATTGAAGTATTTTCAGTGGTCAAAAAGAATAAGATAATAATTGTCGATCATTTTCATTTTGGGTCAAAAGGAAGTTCTTCTTGAATTGAAGGCTGCACTAAATTGTTTCCTGTAAAATTCATCATTGATACCACCTTAGCCAATCTTTTTGCCAGGTAATAAATCCTTCTAAAGTTTTCAATTACATCGGTTTGAATTCTGAATTCTGATAATTCCAGGTCTTTTTCTTTATGTAGCCTGTTTGAAAGATGATCCAACGCTCTATCTGCAAGCGCTGTAACTTCAGATTTAGATTCAATTACTGATTTGGCTTTTTTTAGATCACCCCGGGTTAAAGATTTAATTGCCTCTTCTAAAGTGAGTATTACTTTATTAAAGTACGGTTTTAAAAATTCATCTGAACTTCTACTGAACTCCCCATTAAATTTTAATCTTTCCTTGCCCAATGTGTATAAATTTGTTTCTACAACATCGCCAATATTTTCGATATAATTTGCTGCCGATAAATAACCCTGTAGCAGATTTGATTCAGAAGATGTTAATTCTTCTTTAGAAAGCTTGCCTAAAAAATCTATTATAATTTCGTGCAACCCATCAACTTCATTATCCATTTTTTTAACAAGTTTCAATTTTTGTTTATCATCAGATTCCAAAGCAACTGGAATTTCTTTCACCATCCACAGTGCTCTTTTAGCTTGTCTTTCTAATTCCATCCGTACTCTATCAAGTGCAATATTCGGTGTTTTCAAATAGATTTTATTCACAAATTTCGGTGTAATTTTTTCAGAAACTAAGGAAGGTTTTGGTGGTATTATCCAGGAAATTAATTTAGCGAGCAATCCTGTAAAAGGTAAAAACAGAATAGAGTTTGTCAGGTTGAAAATTGTGTGTGCGTTTGCAATTTGTCTCGGTGCTTCTGAGGCGATTCTGTTGAGTCCTGACAGATTTGAAAATGAAGGTGAAATAAATTTAGCTAATTCTTCAAGATAATAAATAAACGGGAGCCAAATAATAACGCCTATCAAATTAATTAATACATGACTGAATGCAGCTTGTTTACCTTCTCTGTTGCTTCCGATTGAAGCTAACATAGCAGTAATGCATGTTCCTACATTAGCACCAAGTGTTAGGGCTATTCCGGCTTCAAGTGTTATAAAACCCTGAGTTGCAAGAGAAATAACAATTCCAATAGTAGCCGCAGAACTTTGAATAATAGCAGTAAATGTTGCTGCCACTAAAATTCCTATAAATGGATTTTCCATATATCTCATTGCATTTACAAATGGTTCGTAAGACCGCAGGGGATAAGTCGCATCACTCATAAACTGCATACCTAAAAAGATTAGCCCAAATCCCATAAGCATTAAGCCGAGATATTTGATTTTTTCATACTTTACTAATAACCTTATTCCAAATCCAACAGCAATCATTAAAAGCGAATATTCAGTCACGTTAAATGCAATTATCTGAACAGTAATAGTTGTTCCTACATTTGCACCAACAATAATGCTAATTGCCTGGGCGAGGTTTAATAATCCGGCTGAAATAAAGCCAACTACCAGTACGGTTGTAACCGATGAAGATTGTACTACGGCGGTTGCGAAAGCACCTGTAATGGAACCCTTAATCTTATTGGAAGTCATTCGGGCAAGTAAGTTTTTCATTTTACTGCCTGCAACAGTTTTAAGTGCGCCGGTCATCTGTTCCATTCCGTAAAGGAACAGGGCTAATCCACCCAGCAGTCCAAATATTATAGGCAGGATTTCAATTGAAGCAGTGGTTTGCATCAGAATTTATTTAATGAATAAATATTCAAATACTAAAAAAAGAATTAATTACTTTAATTGCAAAGATAAATATTCAGAAAATATATTAATGAATCCGGGAAGAGGAGGTTAGGTTAAGATTGGAATATCAAATCTTTTGCCCATTACTTTTGCAAGTTCAAAAATTTCTTTCATCAGGTCTTCAAATTCAGAAATTTTTATTGATTGCTGCCCATCTGAATAGGAGTTTGCAGGATCCGGATGAACTTCTATAATTAATCCATCTGCACCAGCAGCCAGTGCGGCTTTACTTGCAGCAGGAACCAAACTGCTTTTGCCTGTACTATGTGATGGATCTACAATAATTGGAAGATGTGTTAGCTCTTTTAAAGCAGGTATTGCCAATATGTCTAATGTATTTCTTGTATAAGTTTCAAAAGTTCTTATTCCTCGTTCACATAGTATTATCTTTTCATTTCCAACAGACAAAATATATTCTGCAGCAAGCAAAAACTCTTCGAGTG
>CBDUAV010000185.1:0-2697 GCA_965365225.1 uncultured Ignavibacteria bacterium
CACAGCAATTTCGCCGCCGTCTTTAACAAACACCGGTCCTGAATCCCTCAGCCATCCACGATCTGTTTTTTTAATTTGGAATTCGATGTTAGATAAACTTACGTCGGAATCTTTTAACGCTTTTTCGGCTTTAAGTCTGTGTTCTTTTGATTGAACAAAAATTCTTACTTTCTCTCCGCGAGAAATGTATTTTACAATTTCAGCGTAAACGAATGGAATTGGTGAAAATTTTCCCGGCCAGTCAGATTTATTGTAAGACCAGGCAATCCAGGTTGCTTCATGTTCTTCCCATTCAGCAGGCAGTTTAAAGTTACTCATCTAAGAATCTTTTAGTAATGTCTCCATAACTATCAATTCTTCTATCACGTAAAAAAGGCCAGTTTTGCCGAATGTATTCAATTCTATCAAGATCAATTTCTGCAAGTAATATTTCTTCTTTATCAGCAGAAGCCTGTGCAAGAATAATTCCCTGCGGATCACAAACAAATGATTGTCCCCAGAACTCAATTCCGGGAGAATTTTCATCCGCTTTTTCCAATCCAATTCTGTTTACAGCAGCAACGTAAACACCGTTTGCAACTGCATGACCTTTTTGCACAGTTATCCATGATTCGTATTGGGCTTTACCATGATCTTCTTTTTCATGCGGGTGCCAGCCAATTGCAGTCGGATAAAATAAAACAGCGGCACCTTGCAAAGCAGTTAATCTTGCAGCTTCAGGATACCATTGATCCCAGCAAATCAGTGTACCTATTTTCCCGAACGATGTGTTAAAGTTTTTGTAGCCTAGATCACCAGGTGCAAAGTAAAATTTCTCATAAAAACCGGGGTCATCCGGAATATGCATTTTTCTGTAAGTGCCAAGAATTTTTCCATCACTATCGATTACAACCAGACTGTTATGATAAACACCTGATGTTCTTTTTTCAAAAAGCGGAACTATAACACTTACCTTATTTTTCTTTGCTACCTGGGAAATTGTATTTGTTGTGGGACCCGGAATTGTTTCAGCAATATTAAAATTATTTATATCCTCCGTTTGGCAAAAATACTGAGAACGGAAAAGTTCCGGCAAACAAATAACTTGTGCACCATCTTTCGCTGCTTTACCAATCCAGCTAATTGCATTATTCAAATTTTCTTTTGTGTCTTTACTGAAGGCTAATTGTATTAACCCAATTGTAAATTTTTTATTCATTTTCGTTTATAATTTTAAACGTAAAATTAGTGATTTTAGAGATGTTGTAAAATCAGGAAGGTTTTATTTTGAAGTTGATTTTTTTTAGTAACCTGAAGTTGAAACTAAAAAACCATCTTCATTGTACTCTTTGCTGCGAAGAAGATTCCCTTCTTTGTAATATTCTTCTTTCTTCAATAAACCATTTGCATAATAGACTCTTCGCCAGGAATCGAGCTTGCCGTTGTAATAATTTTCCACTTGCTTGAAAGCACCGTTATCATAAAATGAATTTTTCTTTCCCCTTATTTCTCCCAAATCATAATTCACTTCGGATTTTACTAAACCATTTTTATAATACTCTTTTAATTCACCATCTACGATGTCGTTAACATAAGTTCCGACAGATTTCAATGATCCATCCTCATAATAAGTTACAAAGAGACCGTTTTTCTTCCCATTTTTAATTACCATCTCTTCTTTAAGATGACCATCGGGATAGTATTCTTTAACCATACCGACCTGTTTACCATTTATATAATCTGAAGTTGATTGTACAACACCATTTTCATAATAAGTTATGTACTTCCCGTTTATTTCTCCATCGGTATATGGGATTTCTTCTTTCAAATAACCTGATGAATAATAAAATTTTGCAACTTCTTGTTTTACCCCATCTACATAAAATATTTCATCGGAGAGTGAACCGCCATCGAAATAGTTTTTAAGCATTTCTTCTTTCGATTCAAACTTGCCTTGAAAATCATATCTTTCCCTGTGAAGTAATTCATCGTTCAGATATTCATCTACTACTCTTAGATTTCCCGCCATATCGTACAACTTAACAGTTCCTTCAAGTTTTTCATCAATAAAAACAGCTTCGAGTGCTACAACTTTATTTTCGTGATAGATGTACACATTGCCATTTTGTTTCCCATCAACAAAATTTCTTTCTACTTCTACCTCACCTGTTTTGTAGTAAGTTTTAGATATGTTCTGAAGTAATCCATCAACATAGTTCCATTCACCTTGAAGTTCACCGGTCTTGTAATAAGTATAAGTCCTTCCTTGTAAAACACCATCGTCATAATTTTGTTCAGCCCAGAGTTCACCGCTTTCATAGTACCAGCGCGAAGTACCATCTTTTATACCATTTTTGTAATACCATTCAATACTGATAATTCCGTCTTCAAAGTACCATGTTGATAGCCCGTTTTCTTTTCCGTTCTCAAATGCCCAGTCTTTCCATAATTTCCCATTTGGATAATATTCGCGGTAAAAACCATCAAGCTTATCGTACCAGTATTGTCCCTCAGTTTTTACTGTACCGTTTGGATAGTAAGTCTTAACCACCTGTATCCCCGATGATGATTGAGAAAAACAAACTGAAGACGAAAGAATTAGAAATAAGATTATCAGGTAGACAATCGAAAAAACTTTACTCATTTAATACTTTCATTTAAAAAATATTCGGGAACAAACATAGGATATTTTACTCAGAAGAGAAATCAATAAAAAAT
>CBDUAV010000186.1:0-2649 GCA_965365225.1 uncultured Ignavibacteria bacterium
CCAGGATAAACTCCGAAAAATATCATTAAGAAACCAACAGTATCGTAAATTCCGTGGGCAATAATTGCAGCCCAAAGATTTTTCTTTGAAGCAAAAAACAAACCTGCAAAAACAAGTCCTGATATTCCTGTTGCAATCATACCGGATGTGCCTTGATAGACATGTCCGAAACCAAAAAGCACATTTGCTAAAATCAAACCAACAACCCATCCTGTATTGCTTCGCTTAAATAAATCAGCAAAGCGATGCATAAAATATCCGCGATAAATCATCTCTTCTAAAAATGCTGCAAAAGTCCAGGAGATAACCAGCCAGACAATTAATTGCTGAACATTTCCAACCAATGGTCTGAAAATACTAACATCGGGAATATCACCTGTAAGTTTCCCGAGAATTGGTTCAATTACATAAAGGCTGAGTGCCTGAAAAACAATTCCACCCAAAACGGCAAGAATTAGAGTATTTTTCCAGCTTTCAGGTTTTTTAATTCCAAAATTGCTCCACCGTTTTCCTCTAAGCCAAAGTGAAAGCCATGCATAAAAAATAAGTGCAACAACAAAGAACTGGTTAATCCATCCAAACTCAACTGCAATTGCAATAAAAACAGCAATAGCTATTTCAATAAATGTTATCCACTTATTTTGTTCAGTAAACGCTGTCGTTTTTTCGCGTATAGATGAAACTGACATTCTTATTTAATTCACTTTTGTAAATGTTTACCTGACTCGATATAAGGTTTAAATTGTTCAAATATAAAATGCTCCCATACACTTTCAACAATTGCAGGTATTCCTTCATTAACTTCACCAGCAGCGTGAACTGAAACTTTTAAGAGTGTTGAATCACTGCTTACAGTTTCGAAAGTATAAGTTGTTACAATTTGAATTGCAGTGCCTGCAAGACCAAGTGGTCCATCAAAACGGAGAAATTTTCCTCTCTCTGCACCTATTACTGTTGCGTGCAAAACACCGTTTCCTTTTTCATCAAATATTTCCCAAAATCCACCACCTGGTTTTGGTTCGATGTAAAACTTTTTTGGATTTTCTGAAACTGAATGATCCCACCAACCGCTTATATCGCCGGTTACCGCGTCAAAAATAATTTCCGGAGTTCCTGGAAGAGTTATTTCTTTATTAAATGAAAAAACATCGTATTTTGCTTTTAGTGAGTTAGCTTCCTGTGCGAAATTGATTTGTGCTGGAACCAGAATAATTAAAAAGAACGATTGAATAATTTTCACAGTATACCTCCTCAAAAAAGTAAACTAAGTAAACTATGTTTCTTTTACCAGGGCAATTATTTTATGCCCGGCTACCGGTTTAAAATCATTTTCCACGGTTGCAATTCCAAGCTTGTTATTTTCATTTAACCAAAACAGGAGGACGACCTCGTTGTTATAATTATTTATGAAATCTTCATAAGTAAATTCTTCGGTCAGTCCAGTATTTTTTATGATCCAGCCACTCAGAAAAAGATGGTTTAATTTATCGAAATTCATTTCATCTTTAAATAGATATCTGGCTCTCAGGTGTTTAGCTGAAAATTCTGATTTATCACCTTCCTTTTTGCCTAACGGAGGGAGCTGGTATAATTCTCCGGTTTCAAACTCTTCTCTTAAATGTAATGAAGCTAGCGAATTTGCTTCATCATTTGAAGTCAGTGCCATCATCCTCCCGATTCCATTCAAATCTATTTCATCAATAAGATGTTCTGAAAGAATACTTCCCTGATAAGCTGTTAGTCCCTCAAGTCTCGCATCTGAAATATGAGAATAATTAGTATCTACCAAAACAGCACGGATTTTATTTTCGACCAGGATTTTAGCCATTTCAATTGCCCAGGAATGAGCCCCGACAATCAAAACTCCCTGCGGATCCGATTGGGCAACCTTAAGCCATTTTGCAATTGGTGGAGAGGTTAATCCATAAATACCTACTGTAACAATAATTACAATAAATGTTATTGGTACAATAGATTCGCTTCCTGGAATTCCTGTTTCCGCTAATTTTAATGCAAACACCGAAGAAACCGCAGCGGCTACTATTCCTCTCGGTGCAAGCCAGGAAATAAAAGTCCTTTCACGCCAATTAAGATCAGAAAATAAAGTTGATATAAAAACAGAAAGCGGTCTTGCAATAAAAATCAATAAACCAAGGAATGCAATACCGGTCAGGTTGAAAAATTCAAAATCACTTATCTGTAATCTTGCTGCCAACAGAATAAAAATACTTGAGATTATAATTACCCTAAGGTTTTCTTTAAACTCAATTATATGTTTTATACTTACGTGTTTTTGATTATCGAGAAATAATCCCATTAAAGTTGCGGCAAACAATCCTGATTCCGGTTGAAATATATTTGACAAAACAAAAGCAGTTATAACTAAAATAAAAGCAACCGATTCCTGAAGAATATCCGGTATCCAGAATCTTTTTAAAAAAAGAAGTAACAATCCTGCAAATCCTAAGCCTATTGCTCCACCCAAAAAAATTGTTTTCAATAATCCAATTAAAACAACCGAACTTGCTTCACCTACTTCACCGGCAATAATACCTTCGAACACCAGCACAGCTAAAATTGCTCCCACGGGATCAATCATTATTCCTTCCCACTTTAGAATAGTGCCAACTCTCTTCACGGGTTTAATGT
>CBDUAV010000187.1:0-2600 GCA_965365225.1 uncultured Ignavibacteria bacterium
TGGAAAGGTTGTTAAATATCCGCTGCAGCATCCTTTGAATGCACTATTACTTCTCGCTGTGCTTGCAGCAGGAGTGTTTGTTGTAATCAATCCAACTGAAATAAATATTGTAATTGGAATTGTAGCTGTGTCGCTGCTGCTTGGAGTGCTTTTAGTGCTTCCAATTGGTGGTGCTGATATGCCTGTTGCAATTTCATTACTTAACTCTTATTCAGGATTAGCAGCTTCGATGACTGGATTTGTTTTGCAGAACAACATGCTAATTATAGCTGGTGCGCTTGTTGGTGCTTCAGGAATAATTCTTACGATAATTATGTGCAAAGGAATGAATCGCTCGCTTATGAATGTAGTTCTTGGCGGATGGGCTTCTGCTGGTGCTGAAGGTCCTGCTGCAGATGGAAAAGAACACAAAGGCACGGCCAAATCTGTCGATGCTGAAGAGCTTGCAATGCTTCTCGAAGGTGCAAGCAGTTGTATTATAGTTCCTGGTTATGGAATGGCTGTTGGACAAGCGCAACACGCTGTTCGTGATCTTATGAATGTACTTGAGAAGAAAGGTATAAATGTTAGGTTTGCTGTTCATCCTGTTGCGGGAAGAATGCCCGGACATATGAACGTGCTTCTCGCCGAAGCGCAGGTTCCGTACGATAAACTTTTAGCAATGGAAGATATTAATGATGACTTCCCGAATACAGATGTTGTGATTGTTATCGGCGCAAACGATGTTGTTAATCCTGCAGCAAGAAGCGACCAGAGCAGCCCAATTTACGGTATGCCAATACTAAATGTTGATTACGCAAAAACTGTTGTAATAAATAAACGTTCGCTCAACGTTGGGTACGCGGGAATTGATAACGAGCTTTTCTTCTATCCGAATGCTCTTATGTATTTTGGAGATTCCAAAGAAGCAATGAGTAAGCTGGTTAGTGAGTTGAAAGCGTTGTAAAAATACTGCTTTAAAGACTTTACCCCTGTGAATTTGATTTGCAGGGGTTTTTTACTGTACAATAGAATTACATGAATCTTAACATCTAAAAACCTAAATTGCATTATCACTTTCAATATCCTAAGGAATAAAAATGAATCTTGACTGGACAGAATATGTCAATCATACTTTAAATATTACAATGCACGAAAATTATGGGGCAATAAAAGATCCTAAAGTAGATCAGCCGCTTTATGAAATTGTTTTTAAAACAGGCAGACTTATAAACGCCTACGACGACGGCTTGCTGCTTGAAACGGAAAGAGAAGGGGAGAGCATTGGCATCTTCATTCCCTACACCTCAATTAAATGTGTTGAAATTTTTGATTTTTAATAAGGGATTAAATTGAAAAAGACTTATTTCCTCATTCTGACTGCAATCATTTTAAACCCTGCTGCTTTTTCTCAATCCATAAACGGTTTTGAAGTTAAAAGTTTAAATGCTTACACAACAGATAATCAAACTTCACTGCCGGTTTTGAATGGCGGAAACAAATTAGTAATTGAGTTTGATGTTCAGGGTGATTTTATCCCAAATATGAATGTTGTTTTCCGGTTTTGCGATTACGGCTGGACACCTACAAAAAATTTATTTCTGCTTAATCAACAATACAGCACTGCCTACTTTTTAGATTTTGAAGAATTACCGATAATGGTAGTTGATGATGCACGCTATCATCATAAAAGCACTTATCCTGATGAAAGGGATCAGATTAATTTTCCTTTTGCAGGTAAATGGAGATTTTATTTAACCGATACGCAGGACAGCTCAATCGTCTATGCAACCGGCAAATTTTATGTAGTTAAAAATGATATTAACATCGGCGTTAAGTTAAAACGCGATGAACTGGAAGATAAAAGCTACTGGCCTGTTGAACTTGCAAAATCAATTAATATAACAACTGATTTTTATTTAACGAATGAGTTTTATCCTTCATTTGTAGATAGAATGGAAATAATTGATAACCAAAAAATTTACGATCCAATTGTAATTGATAGAAACATAAACACACTTTTTAGATTTTATAAATGGGATGCAAACCGTAGCTTTACTTTTACTGCACGAGATATTCCGGCGGGAAATGAATTCCGGCAGGTTGATTTGCGAAATCATAGTTTATACAGCTCCAAAAATGTAAAAGCACAGCTCGATGGATTGGAGTACTCACGATTTTTTCTTAATCCTTTAAATAAAGATTTAAATGGTGGTAAAATTTATTCCGATCCGCAGGATGAATATTCAACTTATCTAAATGTTACTTTTTCAATCCGCCCGCCTGAAGAAATTTATAATGATATTTTTCTTGTAGGGGCATTTAACGATTGGAAACTTTTACTTGATTATAAATTGAAAGAAACAGGTGGTGTTCATTCAATTACTATTCCATTAAAAAGAGGAATTTATGATTATCAGTACGTAGTTGCTGATGTGGTTAATAGTGAAATTGCAAATCCTGATTGGCTAGTTCTGGAAGGAAATACTTGGCTCAATTCAAAAGAGTACGATGTTTTTCTATACTACAAAGAACAGGATCAAGGCGGCTACGAAAGAATAATCGGTTACAAAAGAATTACACAAAAGTAAAATGGAAAAATTAAAAGTCGGAGTAATCGG
>CBDUAV010000188.1:0-2567 GCA_965365225.1 uncultured Ignavibacteria bacterium
GGGAAGAAGAAATACTCGGGGAGAGCAAAGCAATTAAAAACATTTTAGAAATGATAGAAAAAGTTGCCCCGCTTGATACGCGCGTATTAATAACAGGTGAAAACGGATCAGGTAAAGAATTAGTTGCCAGAGCAGTTCATCAGAGTAGCTTACGCAAGGATCAGCCATTTGTTGAAGTTAACTGTGCTGCAATTCCAAATGAACTGATTGAGTCGGAGTTATTCGGACATGAGAAGGGTTCATTTACAGGTGCCGTTCAAAAACGTATCGGCAGATTTGAACTTGCAAACAAAGGCACATTATTTTTAGATGAAGTTGGTGATATGAGTCATCAGGCACAGGCAAAAGTATTGCGGGCTATAGAAGATGGCAGAATAGAAAGAGTAGGTGGTGGTAAAAAGATTGAGGTTGATGTAAGAATTATTGCAGCAACAAATAAAAATTTAATGGAGGAAATTGAAAAGGAAAACTCCCGGGAAGATCTTTTTCACAGGCGGAATGTTATCCCTTTAAACATTCCGCCACTAAGAGAACGGTTGGAGGATCTTCCGATTCTTATTGAACATTTTGCAAATGACATCACTAAAAAACATAAAAAAGGTCCTGTTAAATTTAATTCTGATGCAATACAATTCCTTAAAAGTTTAAACTGGAGCGGCAACGTAAGGGAACTAAGAAATATAGTTGAAAGAATTATAATTATTGTTGATAAAGGAGAGATTGAGAGAAAAGATATAGAATTTTTATTTGCACCTGGTCAAGCCTCTATGGATGATATAATTGATGGCAGTAATTCTTTCCAGGAGTTTAAAGAAAAGGCAGAACGTGCTTTTATTTTAAAGCAATTAAATATTAACAATTGGAACATTAGTAAAACCGCAGAAATGCTGGAAATACAAAGAAGTCATCTTTACAACAAAATGAAAAAATATGAAATTGAAAAAGGAGAAGAATAATGAGCACAATTTTCTCCAAAATTATTAATAAAGAAATTCCTGCCGATATTGTTTATGAATCGGATAATGTTTTAGCCTTTAAAGACATTAATCCGCAGGCACCTGTTCATATTTTAATCATTCCAAAAATTGAAATTCCAAAAGTAACCGACCTGAATAGTAAAGAGCACGCAACATTGCTTGGTGAAATGATTGATGCAGCAAACAAGCTTGCAAAAGAGATGAACATTGCAGATGATGGATTCAGATTAGTTTTTAATTGTGGAAATAACGGCGGACAGGAAGTTTATCATCTTCATATGCATTTGCTTGGCGGTAGAAGAATGAAATGGCCTCCGGGTTAATCTTTATTTATACTCCAACTCTTATAACTTCGTATCCATAACGATCACGCAAACGTGTAATTGCACGCAGCATTTTCCTTCTTTTAATTTCTTCCCATTCAAATAACTCTTCCTGCTCTGAAAAACTTGAGAACTTACTTATACCAATTCCAATTAATCTTACTGCAACTCGTCTTGTGTACGCTTTCATCAGCATATTCCATGCAGTATCAAAAATAATTTTGTCATCATCGGTTGGCTTAATTTTTCGTGAGCGTGTTAATGTTTTAAAATCGGAATAACGCAGTTTTATATTAACAGAAGATGTGAGCCAGTTTTTATCTCTAAGTTCCTGGCAGACTTTACCCGTTAACTTAAATAATTTTTCTTTAAGGAATTTTTTGCTTGTTACATCTGCAAAAGTTCTTTCGTGCGAAATACTCTTCTGCTCATGTTCAACTGTTAAATATTCACTCCCATGCCCGCAGGCTTTTCTGTAGAGATCAATTCCATATTTACCGTAAGCTGCAGCAAAATAATCCTGCGGGAGTTCGGTTATATCGCAAATTTTGTAAATTCCTTTTGAGTGAAGATCCTTTAAGGTAACTTTACCAACTCCAGGAATTGATTCAACAGGCATGGGTGCAAGAAATTCTTTTTCCATTCCAGGCAAAATGTAAGTAATTCCATTGGGCTTCAAACAATCCGAGCCGATTTTTGCAATTGTTTTGTTGCTCCCAATTCCAATTGAACATGGCAAAGAGAGTTTATACCATATTTCCTTTTGAAGAAAAGGAGCAAAAGTAAAAAGTGAGCCGTAAACATTTCTGCAGCCTGTAAAGTCCATGTAGAATTCATCAATGGATGCACGCTGAACTACAGGTGCATATTGTAATAAAATATTTTTTACTGCTTTTGAGAAAAGAGAATATTCACCATGGCTACCGTGAATGTAAATTCCATGGGGACAAAGCCTGTAAGCATTTCGTATGGGCATTGCAGAATGCAAACCATAAGCGCGTGCTTCGTAGGAGCAGGCTGCTACTACTCCTCTTCCGTACTTCGGATCGCCGCCAACAATTACCGGCTTTCCTTTCAATGAAGGATCAAGTATTCTTTCAACTGAAACAAAAAATGCATCTAAATCTAAATGAAATATTGTACGCATTTAGATTAGTTACCAATTATTGCTTAGTCTCATCATACATCGAAATTGCCATTTCAGTAAGTTGGTCTTTAAGCTCCTTTGGAACATAAACACGGTCGTAATATTTATCATCTTTACCTC
>CBDUAV010000189.1:0-2452 GCA_965365225.1 uncultured Ignavibacteria bacterium
CTGTTCAACAGAAAAGTATTTGAAGCGGGTATTTATAAACATATCCCCACCGGCAAGTATATTCTGTAATTTTCCGTTTAGTTCAAATTTAGTTTTACCAAACTGCACTTTTAAATTTTCAATGTCCAGATCAGCCAATGTGCCGGAAGCACTTAAATGAGTTGTAACAGCACCTTTGAGCAAACCTGTTCCATCAATAAAGGTTGTTAAATCATCAAAATGGAAATCAGTCGCAGCAAGATCAACTCGTAAGGGAGCCTTATCTAAATCGAGTTCTGCACTTTTAAAGACCGGGAAGTCTGAAATTGCAGCACTTAGTGAAATATTTGATCTTTCTGTTTCAATGTTCAAATCGGTAACACCGGCTTGATCATCGAAGTAAACAAAATTACCCGAAAGATTTTTTAGTGTGAATCCCAATAGATTTGTTTTAACGTTAAACTCTTTTAAATATAACTCATATTCGCTGTTCTCAATATCTGCAAATGCTGATAACTCAAGATTTAAAGCATTTAATCGAAAATCATCGGTGTTAGGATGTTCGTAAAATGCGCTGCTGTTTTTATTAGATAATGATTGCAGCTTGAAGTTTACATTATTTAACATAAGATCAGCAACTTGAAGCTTCCAGCTAAATTTAGAATCTGTAGTATCATCCGGCTCATCGGAGGGCGGTATAATTCTGGAAATATTTAATTCGCCGTTTTCATCTTTTAAAAATGCAATGTTTGTATTTGTTATCTCAACTTTTCGGAAGTAAATTATTTTAAAAAATATTTTTAACGGGCTGGTTTTTATTTCTATTTTTTTCGCAAAAAAGAGTGTGTCGTTTTCAAGTTCATAAAAAGTGTTATTTAAAATTAATGATGTGAAAATCGTTCCATCAATTTTTTCAATTGATATATTACCGTTTGTAGATGAATTAACTTGCTCTGTTATTGTTTCATTTAGCCAGTTGCGGAAAGTTGAGGTTTGCGTAAATCCAAATACTGCTAAAAATAAAATTATAACACCAACACCAAAGTAAATAAAGTAGTTGATGATACGCCTGAAGAAAGGTCGTTTTATTTTTTCTTTCTTTCTAAACCACATGATTCAAATAAATATTACTTCGAATATCTCGTAACAATCAACTCAATAATCCGGGAGGTTGACTGATTGTTTACAAACTCTACTGTTTTAACCTCGCCGCCGTTTTTTTCCACAATATCTTTTCCAACAATTTTTTCTACCTCCCAATCGGCACCTTTAACTAAAACATCTGGCAGTAATTCTGAAATTAATTTTTCTGGTGTGTCTTCCTCAAAAAAGACGACATGATCAACAGGTTTAAGATTAGAAATAATGAACGCTCGTTCATATTGTTTTAAGATGGGTCTTTTATTCCCCTTTATTCTTTTTACAGATTCATCAGTATTTAAACCAACAATTAAAACATCGCCTAACACTTTTGCTTTTGAAAGATAATCAACGTGTCCAGCATGAATAAGGTCAAAAACACCGTTGGTGAAAATAACTTTTTTATTTTCCTCTTTTAGTTTTTTACGGATTGATTTTAAATCATCCAAAGAAATTACAGAACTCATTTGCTGTCTTTCAAAACCGTTTCAAAAAGCTTTTCTTTTTCAATCGGAACAATACCGACTTCGCCGCAAACAACTCCCGCAGAGTAATTTGCAAGAAATGAAGCTTCGTAAATATTTGCACCGGCTGTAAGCGCAATTGTTAATGTTGAAATAACCGTATCACCAGCTCCCGATACATCTGCGACTTTACGTGCCTTGGTAGGCATGCGTTTTTCAGTGCCGTCTTTTTCAAATACTGCAATTCCTTTTTCACCAAGTGTTAAGAGAATGTATTGTGAGTTTAGCTCCAGAAGCAACCTTTCACCTGCTGAAGAAATATCTTCATCAGAAATTATTTTCATACCTAAAACGGCTTCTGTTTCCTTTTTATTTGGTTTGAATACCGTAACATTTTTGTAATCAAAAAAGTTATCGAACTTGGGATCTACTGTTACTAAAATATTTTTATTGTTTGCGATAGTAATGATTTTATTAATTAAAGAAGGAGTAAGTACACCTTTGTTATAATCCTGCAGAATAATACCATCAAGACTGTCAATGAGATTGGCAAGCTGCACTATTAATTTTTCCTCAATCTTAGAGCTGATATTAGATTTACTTTCTTTATCAATTCTTACAACATGCTGGTTGTTTGCAATTATACGAGTCTTTGTTGTGGTAGGACGTTCGTCATCAACTAATATGTAATCGTCCTCAATTTCGTTTTCCTTCATCAGTGAAGAGAAAATCGTTCCATAACTATCATATCCAATAACACCAACAGGAATCGGCGTTCCTCCGAGCGTCTGAATATTTAGTGCAACGTTTGCTGCCCCGCCAAAACGGAAAAACTCTTCTTCAACTTCCAAAACGGGAACCGGTGCTTC
>CBDUAV010000190.1:0-2424 GCA_965365225.1 uncultured Ignavibacteria bacterium
TTTACAGAATACAGGCAGGAGATTTTGTTGAGACAGAAAAAATGATGCTGATTAAGTAAAATGTTAATAAGAAACGTACTTCAATGCCCTTGCAATATTTAAAGTAGCAAGGGATATTTTGTATTAATTTTTTAAACTTATATTTACTTTTACCTACTAGTATTACATTTACTTATTCCGATGATAATTTGTTGCATTTTTGTTACGCTTAAAATATTAAGTTATCTTAATATAATAACTTAACTTCTTCTATAATGACGATATCACAATGGTTGTGGTGAAGGTTAAGTAGGAAGAACTGAGCGTTGTATTCTTTGCAGTCTTTTATTTCATTCTCTCATTTCATCATCCAGCACTACTGCAGGTATTTAATTTCTTATTAAAATTCATTTTTTGCAAAAAATTTTTAAATTGTAGGTTAATCTTAAATTATTATGTTTACTAAATTCAAGGAGGGACTTATGCCTAATTCTAAATATCAAATCTATAAAGATAAAGCCGGTAAATTTCGCTTTAAATTGTTAGCTGCTAATGCTCAACCAATCTTGAAAAGCCAAGCTTACAAATCTAAAGTTGCTTGCAAGAATGGTATCAATGCTGTTAAAAGAAATGCTGCAAGCAAAGCTAAATTCTCCGTTTCTCAATCAAAAAGCAAAAAGTATTACTTCAACATTGTGTCTGGTAATAAAGAAGTTGTTGGAACCAGCCAGATGTATGCTAGCAGAGATACTTTAAGAAAAGGAATGGCTTCTGTAATGAGAAACGCAAAATCTCCAGTTGAGGAGTTATAGACAGAACTAATTTCCAAATGAAGTAAAAATTGTTATAAAAAAATGGAGGTCTAAATGTCTCACATAACTGATGGTGCTGTAAAAGTAATCGAAATTATTGGTATTTCGTCAAAGAGTTTTGATGATGCTGTTAATCAGGCTTTGCAAAAAGCTTCAACTTCGGTTAAGGGAATAACCGGACTGGAAGTAGTTAAGCATATGGCTTCGGTAACTGATAACAAGATTACTACTTATAAAGTACAGGTTAAATTTGCATTCCCAGTAATGTAATATTATCAATTGAGCCACTCGTATGAGTGGCTTTTTTATTCTTTTCAAATTTTTTCTCATTATAAAACAACTTTCCCCAAACCATATTTATCAAAACCTTTCAACGATTTTATCCGACTGTTTACTTTTAACATTAATTTACCGAATTTTGTAAAACGGTTGCAACATTTGCCAGCCGCATATACATATATTGAAATAATCAATATGCTTACTTTAATGAAATTGGGGCTAATTGGGGATGCTTAATATTTTCTGCAGGGGCATTTCTTTATCAATTCAATCAGTAACATTACTACCCTCCACTAATAGTAAGCAATAAACTAATAAACTGTATTGCATCCTGAACTGCAGGCAGGTTGTAATTTTATCAAGGGAGAAAATGGTGGAAAAAATATCTACTCTTTTTGCAAATCGAAATGTTGTACTAACGGTTTTTCTTTGTCTTATATTTTCTTTTAATGTGCAGCCTCAGGTTGTTAACTTTAGTGATAGCTGGGGTGAATCGGGATTTACACTGGAAATGGAAAATTCAGGTGGAGTTCAGCTGAACTTTTCAATAACACAATTTGAAATGGAAGAAGTTGATATTGGTGGACTTATAATGAAATCTGTTCACATTCCGGGAGTTTTTCTTCCCAATGACGAAGGTGCACCTGATCTTCCAGGTACATCGAGATTCATTGCCATTCCAAATGGTGCCCTGGCAGGATTTGAAATTCTAGAATTAAGAACAGAAATATATGAGAATGTAGAAATTGCACCTGCGTTTCGCATTCCAACAGGAAATGACGATGGACCATTAAGCTATGTAAAGAATGAAAAAATTTACAACTCGAATGAATATTATCCGAAAGAAATGGTATTAATATCCGAACCAACAGAAATAAGAGGTGTTAATGTTGTTCAGCTTGGAATAACACCTTTTCAGTACAATCCTGTTACAAAACAATTAATCGTTTACAGGGATTTAAAGGTTAATGTAAGTTTTTTTGGAGGCAGCGGTACTTTTGGTGATGAAAGGCTGCGCAGCCGCTGGTTTGATCCAATTCTTAAAAGCACAGTTATAAATGATAATACTTTACCAGATGTTGAATACAAAAATTATTCGAAATCTTTAGATGAAGATTTTGAATACGTAATTATTTGTCCAGACGATCCAACTTTTATTGCATGGGCAGATTCAATAAAACAATTCAGAAATTTACAGGGAATTAGAACCGGCATAGTCACAACTACTGAAGCTGGGGGTAATAATGCAACTGCAATAGAAAATTATATTAACAACGCTTATAACACATGGGCAATTCCCCCGGTAGCCGTTTTGTTTTTAGGTGATTATGGAACAAGTGGAAATACAGTTCAC
>CBDUAV010000191.1:0-2366 GCA_965365225.1 uncultured Ignavibacteria bacterium
GGCTTTATCTTGAAGTTCAATTTGCAATTTAAGCTGCTGCAGCGTATAATTTTTATCTTCAAGAACTGAAGAAAGAATTGCGTAATCTTCAATTTCAATTTCATTAAACTGCAAAGAATCATCTATAACTATATCTTCTTCAATATGAAGACCTAAGACAACTTTCAAACTATTCTCTGCAAGCTTAATTGAGTTTCGGGCTTTTTGAACTTCGGGAAGAATATTTTGTACCTGTACTCTCGCTCTTATTAAATCATATTCTGGAGCAATGCCTGCATTATACAAAGATTCTACATCCTGCAAATTATCTTCTGCTGCTTCAAGCGTTATATTGGAAAGTTCTAAAAATTGTTCAGCGAGAATATATGAGTAATAAGCACTCTTCACATTTTTAATCAATACAGCTTTAGTTGAGTAGTAAGCAGTCTGGGAAATCTCAGCATAAACATTTGCAATGCGCGTCGCAAAGAATACCGCACCCGTAAACAACGGTTGATCGAGCGTTACACCGACTGACATTGTATTTTCAGTTCCTTGTGGAAATGAGCCGGAAAATAAAGGTGTTTCAATTATAAACTCACCGCGTTTAATTGCACGCTGATAGTTTACAGAACCTTTAATATCGGGTAATACTGATGAACCAAATGCTTCTGTTACCTGCTCATCCGCTTTTTTTGTTTCAAGATATGCAATCATCAAATCCTGATTATTATCCAAAGCGATTTGGATACATTTTTCAAGATTCAGATTTAGAGTTTCCTGTGCAGGTGTGATTTGTATTATAGTAAAAAAGAACAAAAGAATTTTTTTCAATGCAATTTATCCTTAAGCTTAAAATTACTTATTTCGAATTGTGAAAAATTTAATTCAGATTGTAATTTTTAGAATGAAAAATAAGTTAATATGAAAACTATCTATTATTGATTTTAACTACAAAGGTAAATTAGGGAGGTGAATTGAGTAGTGATAATTCTCACATAAAACCAAGTATATGTTTTTCCGCACAAATAAAAAAGGCGCCTTATAGACGCCTTAAAAATTATTGAAGTTTGAAAATTATAGGTATTGAAACCTGCACATTAACGGGTTTGCCTCTCTGTTTGCCAGGTTTAAATCTTGTTTTAAGAACAGCATCGAGTGCAGCTTCATCACAACCAGCTCCGATACCTTTTATCACCTGTGCTTTAGTTACAGCTCCTGTTTGATCTACAAAAGCTAAAACATAAACTTTGCCTTCAACTCCGGCTCTTTTTGCAATTTCGGGGTACACAATTTTTTCTTGAATTCCTTTTATACCCCCAATTGGTTCAGGCATTTCTTCAACTGCAACAAAATAAGTAGGTTCTTCTTCTACCTTCTTTTCCTCTTTCGGAGGTGGAGGCGGAGCTTCCATTTGTTCTGTTAAATCTATTTCAGTATCTCCGATTTCAATATCCTCCAATACGTCATCTGTTGGAGCTTCGATAGGAATTGGAGGCTTTGGTGGTGGAGGCGGTCTGTTTTCCTGTTTAGTTTGTTGAATTTCTTCAACTTGAAATAGTTCCTGAGGTCCTTCGAGGACAACATCTCCACCTTCAAGTTTCGGAAAAAACTTGAAAGCTACAATCAAAACAGCGAGAGCTATAATAAGAGAAATCTCAAAATATCTCCCGTATTTTGATCTCAAATCTGCAAAAGGTTTTTTAAGATTCATTTTAGCTCTCCTATATTAATCTTTTAATTAGCGAAAAGTTAATAAATGCTAATTGCTTTGTCAACTAACATTCTGCTCATTTTACTTTGTAGATTTTCTAAAGTTCCCAACAAAAATTCTTTTTTAGGTGAACTTTGGGTTATATTTTAATTTTTTAATTAAATATGAAATAATCAGAACACCTAAAATAGCTCCAGTGGCATCAGCGAGCCAATCTAAAACCTCGGCAAATCTACCAGGTATAAACATTTGATGAATCTCATCCAAAGCACCATAAACTAAAGTAATAACAATTGTTGCAAAAGCAGCTTTATTAAATAGATATTCTGATTTTCGCTGGTAAATTAATGTCAGGTAGAGCAAACAGCTTAACACAAAATATGCAGCCAGATGATTTATTTTGTCACCTATTGCAACTGACGGAACACTTTGCACTGGAAGCGTTGTAGCTAAAAACAGAATAATCCAGTAGATAATTAAAGGAGTAAAAACTAAATGCTTTTTCCTTCGCTCTAAAAAATCAAACAAAAGAATTTTCCAGGAATTTAATTGTTTTAGGTATATGGTTTAAAATATCCGAAGCAAGTATATCGTATTTGCTTCTTTTGCAAACTAATAAATCGGCAGACAGACTGTGCAAGTAAACAGCTGAAACAACTGCTTTTTCAATATC
>CBDUAV010000192.1:0-2257 GCA_965365225.1 uncultured Ignavibacteria bacterium
TTTCCCGTATAATAAAATTTAAATCCTGCTTTCAAATCAAGATTATCGTCAAAAAATAAATCGTTAACAAATAGTCCACCAATGAACTGATATTCTGGTAAATCTCTATAACGAGAAGAATTTAAATCATAATAAGAGAAATTTGATTCAAAAAGTATAACCCACAATTTATAATTTAAGTTTAAGCCTAGTCCTTTTGCTGACCTACTACTGTAACCAATTTCTGCACCTCTTAAAATAAGTGACCAAAGTTCTGGTAGATATGGAATTAAATTGTTCATCTCAAAATATTTTAAATCAAATCCAAAATTTTGCAGATGAAGTCTAAAACCTAATTCAAGCAAATCTGCATCATTTTTTTCGAGCTGATTAAATTTTGAAAATCCCATATAAAAGTTCATACTTTTTATCGGAACTATTTTAAGATCAAATCCATACCCTGGATTGACAACTGTATTTCCTTCACCAAAATCTTTATTATCATACTTATAGAAAATCGAAGGAACAATTGCATTGTTTAATATATTTCCGGAGAGGATACCTCCCACAGAATAATGTACATATTTCATTTCTTGAGTTGTTGATTGAAAATAATTTTCTGTAAATTGGTTTGAATTGTTCTTCTCATATGTTGCAAAAAGATCAAGATTTAAAAATTTAGATTCTTGGTGATAATCCAATACACCTCCAATTGTTTTAATTTTCCAATCTCGTTTGTAATCTGATGTATCATTCCCGTCTCTCAATTCATCAAGCCCGTATCTATAATAGATAGATAAATCTAATTTCGAATGATTAAAAGGTTCTGCAAGTGTTCTCAAATTAAAGTTATGCTGTGTTACATCTAGAAGACGATTTGGATAAAGAACAGGTGCTATAGCAGGATCGTACAAATCAGTATTTGGATCATTAGAAAATCGGGAGAGGCTGTCAAAATCAACGCCGCCGTTTAATCCCTGGTTGGAGCTGACAAAATAGTACGAGCCTGAAATGTTAACAGAATTTGATAAGAAATATTTAAGCTTTGTATTCACCTGCCATATTCCGAACTCTGAATTTGTATAAGTTTCATCTACACTTCTGTTAGTTGCCTGGAAGGATAAATTCCATCTCTTCATTATTTGCGAACTAAATTTGCCGTCAATCATTGCTTCGCCGTTGGGTCCTTCATAATATTTAATGCGTGAGTAAGGTTCAGGTGAAACAAAATCTCTCGTAATAAAATTTACTGTAACAGGATTGTTGTACGGTCCGTATAAAAATCCTCTCGGTGATGGAACAATTTCAATCGAATCTATATCCTCACTTTGCACTAGATTTAAATCCAGTAAGTTTGTGAACCTGTTATTCCACAATACACCATCCTGCAAAAAACTAATACCGTTATTTCCAACACCGTAAATAAAAGTTTCGTTCGGCTGCCCTATAAATCCCAGATCTTCAATAAAATTGAATGAAAACGAACGGAGCAGATCGCCGGTATATCTATAATTAGTAAACAGAAAGGTTCTTTTATTAATTATTGTGCTTGCATCCGAAAGCGGTACTCCCTGAATCGGAACAAGCGTATCTCTTTTAACAGGTACAAACTTTTTTAATGAATCAGGAAATTCTGTCGAATCAACAATCACAGAACTAAGCGAATCTAAAGTTTTTGTGCTATCGTTAATTAATAAAGAATCTGTGCTTTGAGAAAACAGTAATGATGGGAACAAAACAATAAATATAAAAATGAGGTGTTTTAGCATCGTTTGAATTACAAAGAAAATTCCTTTGTTACGTTAAAGGAAAATAGTTAATAAAAAGAAATCAACAAAGGATAATCAGTTTTGCCGGTGAGTCCTCCGATAACCACCTTCCTGAAGCCCCCTGTTCATGCGGGTTTGAGCACATTTATTTTTTCATTTTTCTTTAAATAATATTTTGTTTGAATTAAATATTGGTTATTTTCATACAAGTAATTAATAACTATTTCAATAAGGAGGGTTCTCATGGCTAAATCAATGACAAAAGGCGAGATAATTACCCATCTTGCCAAGAAAACAAAAACAACAAAAAAAGTTGCTGGCGAGTTTTTGGATGAACTGGTAAAACTTTCTTACAAAGAAGCAAAGAAAGACTTTGTAATTCCAGGACTCGGTAAACTGACTGTTTCCAACAGGAAACAAAGAATGGGAAGAAATCCTGCTACAGGGCAAACGATGGTAATTCCTGCAAAGAAAGTTTTAAAATTCAGAATTTCAAAATCAGCAAAAGA
>CBDUAV010000193.1:0-2074 GCA_965365225.1 uncultured Ignavibacteria bacterium
AACCTTGAACATCATTTATTTGATTCCTTTAAGGATGATAGGACCAAACTAATAACTCGAGAGAATCTGAAAGATGTACTTTACGCAACAACCAGAATGATGCATGCATGGCATATTCCTGCTTACATTAATGGAGAACCATATGTTGATGGAAGTTACACATCAATCTGTCCTGTGCTTAGGACAGCAAAATTAGGATACAAAAAAATAATATGTATTACCACAGAACATGATAAAACCCGGTTAGATCTTTTTTCTGATAAATATATTCCTAAAACAATAGTCGGCATTGAAATTACATTTATCAAACCGGATTATAACCTGGCTGACATTGGAGTTGATTTTACACAAGTCTCAGAGACAGGACTTGAGAGGGCTTTTCAGCATGGCGTTGAAAAAGGAAAAGAATTTTTAAATATAAATTGATAAAAAAATACAAATGGAAGAAATAGAGAAGCACCAGCCACACTGAATATAATCCCAAAGTTAACGCTAGTTGTCATAAATATGCATTTATTAGTATATTAAAAGGTTGTTCGTCCTTCCAGATTTCTGTCCAACAGAACATTTAAATTTGTTTCGTGCAATACAATATCGACTTTTCCAATATTCTATTTGACTGTTAAATACTGATTTGGAAAATCTTTTAATTCAACGTTCAGTTTTTTTGCTGCATTATGAGCAAAGTTAGGTTCACGTAACATTTGTCTTGCCAGCAATACAATATCAGCTTTTCCGGAACTAATAATTTCCTCTGCCTGTTCTGCGGTTGTAATCAAACCCACTCCACCTGTTAAAATTCCAGTTTCTTTTTTTATTCTTTCTGAAAAAGGAATTTGATATCCCGGTGTCAAAGGAATTTTAGCATTCAGTATATTACCACCGCTGGAACAATCAATTAAATCAACGCCAACATCTTTTAACCATTTTGCTAATTGAATAGACTGGTCAATATCCCATCCGCCTTCGATCCAATCTGTCGATGAAATTCTTACAAACAATGGTATTTCATTTGGAATCACTTCTCTCACAGACTTTGCGATTTCTATTGCAAATCGGCATCTGTTTTCAAGTGTTCTTCCGTATCTGTCTTTTCTCTGGTTTGAAACAGCTGAGTAGAATTCGTGAACTAAATAACCGTGTGCAAAATGTAATTCGATTATTTCAAAGCCGGCATCAATACTTCTCTTTGCAGCTTGGCTAAATTGCTCTATTACAAACTTGATATCATCCTCGCTCATTTCTTTGGGATGAGGAAAATTTTCTGCAAAGGGAATAGGAGTTGGTGCCAGCGTCTGCCATCCACCATCTTTTATTTTAACCTCTCCCTTTCCTTTCCAAGGAGAGTAAGTTGATGCTTTCCTTCCGGCATGAGCCAGCTGAATTCCGGGAACTGAGTTTTGTGATTTTATGAAAGATGTAATTCTTTTATATGCTTTCGCTTGATCGTCATTCCAGATTCCTGAATCATCCGGAGAAATTCTTCCTTCCGGAGAAACGGCAGTTGCTTCAGCTAAAATTAATCCAGCCCCTCCGGCTGCACGACTTCCAAGATGAACAAGATGCCAATCATTTGGAACTCCATTCGCACTGGAGTACTGACACATCGGAGAAAGAGCAATTCTGTTTTTTAATTCTATATTTCTGATTTTAAGTGGTGAGAATAATTTACTCATATATAATATTAATTATTTAATGATAAAAAATAATCAATTGCTTAATAAATTTAACAGGAACTAATATGACAGTCAGTAAGCTAAACAGAATTATTTTCTCTAAAATGTTTGAAGATATTCTTTAGTATAAAATTAATCGAATAGGATAGGAAATAAACAATGAAAAGCAGTAATGATAAAACAATAGATGACAACTAACGCGATAAAAAAGCTAAGAATAAAGCACAATAAGTTTTTCCTTAAGTACTAACTAAGCATAATAAAAAAACCTATTCCATTTGATGAAATAAGATAACAGATTTACAATCCATTTGATAAAACTAATTAAAGAAATGAAATGGAGATAAAAAAGGGGGCAGAGCTCAACTGCATTATTTGATGAAAATCATTCGCTTTTT
>CBDUAV010000194.1:0-2058 GCA_965365225.1 uncultured Ignavibacteria bacterium
ACGACCGCCAAGGAATGCGAATTAGGATTATTGCCAACAATTTTTAAATCATTAAAGTTTAGCCCGTTGCTGTTTAAAAGTATACTATTACCTCCCTCTGGTTGTAAAATAAGACTAAGAACATCAACTCGAAGGGGAAGTATTGAAGAATTAATGCCTACTTCACCAACAACTTCTTCTACTGATTCTGGGGGCGTAAATGGTAATTCAGCTAATACGGCACCGTGCAGGGCTTCTGGATATTTAACACCGCCGACTTCGCCATGCCCGATACCTGGAATTTCATCTGGAAACCCGATTTCATTATTCCAAAAAAAATCATCGTCAGGCCCTCCAAAATCAAGAATCGCTGATTCAGTTACTGAATTGGTAGTTAAAGAAAATTCTACCGAGCCGCTACTTACCTCTGATAAAAGTGGATCAAATGAAATTACAAAAAGCAAATAATCAACAGGTACTCCATCTTGATATTGACCCGGGCCTGGTCCGGCAATAAGATCCTGTTTTTCACCATTAAGGATGCTGGTGGGACCGTCTGGAAAGCTCGCAGCAGGCGGCGGCCCGTAAAGCGGGTCATTGCCAACGATATCTTTAAGTTCGAGCAAAGTTAGTGGATCTGTTCTGTACAAATCCGCTTCTGCGGTAATTGTTAAACCGCAAAACATCATAAACACAAAAGCGATTGAAATTAATTTAATTGCTCTCATTTTCCCCCCTTGCTGGCCTTAGGTGTGGCGCGAGACTTAATAAAGGCTGGATTGTTGATAAATTTTTTAGCCCAAAATCTTTCACAATATTCCATCTTAGATTGATCGGGCATATTTTCCCGTTAAGTTGGGAAGCAAGATAAGTGCCAGCAAATTAGGATTCGGGACTTTATTTTTTCTTTGAATTATTGGCAATTATATTGATAAATTATGAAGAGCATTTAAAAAAATGAATGTATCTTAAATTATTCAATAAGAAATCTAATTCATAAATATAGGTAAGCGGTGTTACAGTCAAAACTCGAATATGAAAATGTATTCATATTTTTCGCTATAAATATAGATAAGTAGATGAAAGTAGATTTAATTTGAACCTCGCTCCACGCAGATTCATACAAAAAATTCGAACTATCAGTTAAAAATCTCATCACGAAACCACGAATGTTTAAAATCACGAAAAACAAATAATTTTTTTTATTACAAAAATACGAGAGAACAAAAGGCCAAAATATTTTTAATATTTCGTGTTTCTTTGGTTTCTTGCTTTCGTGATAGGTCGAGCTTTTAATCTGTGTGTAAAACACTGTCCGTCGTTTGTTGTCAGTTGTCAGTCGTTCTAATGACAACGGACAACGAGCCATTTACAACTAACATTGTTTAGCTATGATTTATCTGCTACAAGCTGTTTGCCTGAAGCCCGAAGCCTAACGCCCAACGCCCAGTGTTTATGATACAAATATCGGAACCTTTTTCTGATAATGGTAGGTCTTTAGAAGCTTCTTTACGAATTGTAGATTTTTTTCCATTGTCCCCTGGAACTGGATTCCGGTCTTAATCGTTCCGGATTTTTCCTTATTTGAATAAACCACCTTTCCTTTTGTGGCGATATAATTGCTCCGATAATCGAAGAACATCAAAAGGATCTGTTCTGAGTGAATGACGCGGTCCGTTTCAAGCTGGATCCCATTCTGACTTATGTTTATGCCGACCCCCATGTAACGTTCTATTACGTTCAGATTCGCATCCAGACAATTATAAGCAAGGCCTTTGTTTATTGCGACCCGCTGACATGTTCGATCAACAATATCTTCCATAATTATGTATGCCCCCCTTAGGTAAATCGATACCTGAATTTTGCATAAAACAAATGAGAACTTTTTTTCCACATCCGTCCAGGGTTTAGGTTTATTTTATTTTAAAAACAATCCTTGCACAATACGGCAGTTGACGTATTTTGGGTACTACTTTTAAACTCGGTCGTATCAGAAAAGTATTACCTAAATAAAAGGCTGTCATGCTTTTTCTAACAAAAAAGTATTAGATCAATCTAATTACAAACTAGTACCGCCTT
>CBDUAV010000195.1:0-1895 GCA_965365225.1 uncultured Ignavibacteria bacterium
AGTTAGGTTTATAGTAGCATCAATTTGGAAGTTCTCCTTAAGTATCTTGTTTTCCTGTAGTGTCATCTAAATTATCATCTAAGGGATTGTCTAAATTTTCTTCAGCGTTGAAGTTCTCGTTTAAGTTTAAATCAGTTTCAATGTTGCTATCATTAGAAATTAATTCTGATAAATCTTCATTTTCTAGTTGTGCAGAAAACTCATACAAGTCGTTCCTTATGTTGTTTTTATTATTTAAGTTTTCTGAAATTTTTTCATGCTGCAGGATTAGATTATCTAATTCTTCAGATTTAATCGAGTATAGTATACTATCATGATTTGCAACTGCGTGTGATAACCTTTTGTCTTTGTTTATTATTTCCTCCTCACCAAAAAAATCTGTAATAAAGCGGTGCTCTACTTTATTTTTTTCACAGAATTTTATTTTAACTTCACCTTCCACAATTAAATACAGGTCTGTGCTGTCATCGCCTTTGCTGTAAATAATTGTTCCTTCTTTAATTCCAAAATAGTTTTTAGGTTTTATAAATGATTTTAGAAAATCCTTTGATACACCCTTAAAAAGTGTATTAGAACTAACCATTTTTACTAATTCCTGATTAACTATCACTTTAAACTCCCTTTTAAATTGTGATATTTTTTAGATAGTTATTCTCCCCTAAATCTCAAAAACAATACCACTTACAGATGGCTTTTAACCTTCATTTTCTTGTTATTTAAACTGTGAATAGGCAAATAGGTAAAGATTTCGCCCCTTTTAGTAATGTTTTATATAAAATTTTGATTTTTTTTATTGCCAATTCTTTTTCTCCGCTGAAACACAATATTGTCGGCAGCGCCATCGATGACGTGATTAGTTGAAATACTTTTTTCCAATAATTAGAAATTCGGCTGAAAATAAAAGATCGTCTCCAAAGAAATTTCCGCACGCAAGTTGCATTGATATTATCAATAAAGATTTGGTAAAAATCAAACAATTCAAAATGGTGCTATGAATACAGGTCAATCACTTTTAAGCATTGGGGCTTTGCTGCTGTTATCAGCAACAGTACTAAGGGTAAATAGCAGTATCCTTTCAACAGATACTGTTTTGCAGGATTCAAAATTTGGGATACTGGCAACTTCCATTGCAACATCGTTAATAGAAAAAGCAAACAGAAAATCCTTCGACGCAAATACAGTTGAAGATCCGGTAACAGATGTTTCTGCATTGACTGATTATCCATTAGGACCCGGTTCGTGGGAAGATCCACCGGATTCCTGCAACGATTTCGATGATTTTCATGGATTTAAAGATACTGTAAGGGATTTACCTTCTGGTGAATTTTATATTTACTGCGAAGTGAACTATGTAAACCCAAACAATCTGGATGGATTTACAACCAGCAAAACCTGGCACAAAAAAATGACGGTGACTGTAACAAGTCCGAATATGGGAGATAATAATCAACGAGACAGCATTAGGCTCTCAACTGTTTACAGTTATTGGCATTTCAGGTAGGAGGCAAAATGGGATTTACTACTATTTTGGATATTCTTGGTTCGATTATTATTGGCGGGCTTTTAATGATAATCGCATGGAGGCTTAGCGAAGCTGCAACTGAACGAACTTTTAATAACAGCGGTGAGCTATCTATGCAGCAAAATCTTTCAACTATTGCCAATATCATCGAAACAGATTTTAGAAAAATAGGCTACTGCGATAATTACAATAAAATTCCTGATCCCACTAAAGCAATAACTTTTGCAGATACTTCAAGTTTAAAATTTCTTACAGACGTTAATTCGGATGGAAATGTTGATTCTATTTTTTACTATTTAGGTCCAACCACCGAGCTGCTTTCCACACCTAATCCAAGAGACCGAATATTGTATAGAGTTGTAAACAATGAAGC
>CBDUAV010000196.1:0-1781 GCA_965365225.1 uncultured Ignavibacteria bacterium
CTTCTGCCGTAGCCAAACGCCTTTTTAGAAACTCGTAATGCAGGCGCGGCTTGCTTGCGCTTAAATTCATTTACATCAACCATTCGTAAAACTTTTTGCACAAGCTTATCGTCACCAATAACAGATGATATTTCATCAAACTCTTTATTTTCTTCGAGATACATCTTTAAAATTTTATCCAGAAGATCATAAGGTGGAAGAACATCCTGATCCGTTTGATTGGGACTTAATTCTGCAGAAGGTGGTTTATCAATTATTATTTTAGGAATTATTTCTTTTACTCGATTTATAAAATTCGCAATACTGTAAACATCAGTTTTATAAACATCGGCAATAACAGCAAGGCTTCCACTCATATCTCCATACAAAGTGCAGTATCCAACAGCCAATTCTGATTTATTTCCGGTTGTTAAAACTAAATAATTATCATTATTTGAAAAAGCCATTAAATACAGCCCGCGTATTCGTGCCTGCAAATTTTCTTCTGTTATTTTTGATTTTTGATTTTTAAAAGAAGAACTTAACTGATCTATCGTTTCATCAACAACAGGCTGGATAGAAACATTATTAGACGAAATTCCTAAATTTTTAATCAGCTTTTCAGAATCCGTAATACTCCCCTCACTCGAATATTTTGAAGGCATCAAAACTACATGCACGTTTTCCTTACCAAGCGCTTCTACTGCAATATAAGTTACGATTGCAGAATCGAGTCCACCGCTGAGCCCGATTACTGCTTTTTTAAATTTCATTTTTTCAAAGTATTCTCTAACACCGTAAATCAACCCGGTTAATGTTTCTTCTTCAAAAGATTTTTCGCTAGAAGATTTAATCTCCTTTCCATCTTCTGTATCAAATAAAATGAAATCCTCTTCATACGCTTTTCCTATTCCAACGAGCTTGCCTTTTCTATTGAGGCACATACTTGCACCATCAAAAATTAAATCTGTTTGCACACCTACACAACAGACATATGCAAGAGGACGCCTGTCTTTTTCACAAAGAATAGAAAGCATTTCACGACGTTCTTCTCTTTTCCCGTATGAGTACGGGCTTGCAGAAATATTAATTAAAACAGTTGCACCTTTTTTCATCTGATCCTCAACAGGATCGTTGTGATACCTGCGGCGGTACCAATAATCGGCATCGTTCCAAATATCTTCGCAAACGGAAATGCCCAATGTTTCTCCTTTGAAGTCATGTACATTTACTTCATCTGCAGGTTCGAAGTATCGCATTTCATCGAAAACATCATAATTTGGGATTAATGATTTGGGTTGCACGAATTGAACACTACCGTTGTAGCACAGCACCGCAGAATTGTGAATGTTTGTTCCTATTAAATCATCGTCTTCTGTAATTGCACCGAAAAGCATTCCAGTTTCGCCGGATATATTTGCAAGCTCATCAATCCTTTTTTGAACAGCAATTCTGAACTCTTCCTTTTCAACTAAATCTAAAGGCGGATAACCAACAAGCGCAAGTTCTGGAAAGATCACTAAATCTACTCCGGCTTTTACACCTTTTTTGTAGCCGTTTAATATTTTTTCTTTGTTATAATCTAAGTTGCCGATGATTGGATTCATCTGGCAAAGTGCAATCTTCATCGCTTTAAAATAATTTATTAAGAAGTATAATATTACTTAAAACTTAGCCAAAATTGAAAATAAACAATGATTGAATTTAATGATATCATCAAAGATGCAAACATTCTGTCATCCAATGGTTCATTTTTTTGCTTTATTAACCGACGTTTTTCTGCGTTCACCGATAACCCGGTA
>CBDUAV010000197.1:0-1740 GCA_965365225.1 uncultured Ignavibacteria bacterium
CAAAGAGATTTACATTTGAAGTCCGGTTTTGATTTTCCTGGCACTGCATCGGAAAAAAAAGATAAATCTCATGATTAATAATTGAAGTATAAAAATCTGGAAATATATATGTCCTTCTTTTCAAATGTATCTAACAAATTTTTAACATCAAGTAATTCTGCTTTATTACTGCTTGTGATTTTTAATATTTTTTTTATTCCGTTTTTCCCAATAGAGTGGCACCGGTTTTTGTACAGCCTCTGCTTCACATTTATTTTCTTACTCTCAGCACTTGCACTGGGTAAAGATCGTTCGAAAGTATTTTATATCGCGATAACTGTAATTATCATTGAGTGGTTGTCCGAGTTACTGAATCTATCCATTTTAAAAACTGTTTCCTTGCTATCAAATATTATATTTTTTGATTTAATTGTTGTTTTATTCATCATGCAAATTGCACGCGCAAAAACTGTTACACCCCAGGTTATAATGGAATCTATAAATGGTTATTTAATGCTTGGTATGTCGTTCTCCATATTAATTGCACTTGTATGTGTAATAGATCCAAATGCTTTCAGCTTTAAACATCTAGCAGAAACAACGGATTCATCTATTAGTTATGTAAGCAATTATATTTACTTTGGATTTGTAACCTTATCAACCCTGGGATACGGTGATGTTGTACCATTAACATCTGCTGCAAGATCGCTTTCCATTTTTACTAGCATTACAGGACAGATGTATGTAGCTATAATTATTGCCGCATTAGTCAGCAAATATCTAAGCCAGCCGAAAAAGGATAATTAATCCGGATCGCTTGCTTAGCTTATTCAAATCATTTAGTTTTGCAAATTCTATTGGAACTGATTGTACAATCAATCTGTTTATAGGGAAGATTCAGGGCAAAAATTTAGCCCCCATTCTATTTTAAATTTCTATAAAACAAGGAGCATTGAATATGTTTTCAACTAAGTTAAAATTTCTGGTAATATCAGTTTTTATATTATCAAGTATAAATGTTTATTCACAAGATGATGAAGAAAAAAAGTTGGGCTGGTTCTTTAGGGGAGAATTATCCGGACTTTGGACAGGGGGTAATTCAGAGTCGTTTACCTTCGGGTTGGGTTCGACCTTGAAGCATATCTGGACGAATTCTGAACTAAGATTTGACGTTGGGGGGACTCAAACTCAATCAACTTTAACAACACGAACTGCAGTTGGAACAACAGATAATTTCCAGATTAATGAACAAACTAATACGGATAAAACTGCTGAAATTCTTTTTGCTCGCGGACGGTATGACTACAATTTCACAGAGAACTTCTATGCACTTGGTGGAATAGACTGGCTGAGAAACCGGTTTGCGGGAATCGATAGTCGTACTTTGATTGGCGCGGGTGTTGGTAATAAATGGGTAGATAATGATAACGTCCGTTTCAAAACGGATTACAGCTTTACTTATACTTTTCAAAGTGACGTTGTTGAAAATCCCTTTGCTAAAACTAATTTCCCCGGTATACGTTTTGCATATGACTTCTGGTACAATCTTACCTCTTCAACAGATTTTGAGAGCATTCTCATAATGGACTGGAACCTTGATAACACTGATGATGTGCGCGCCGATTTTTATAATGCCTTACCGATTAAGATCAGCGAAATATTTACGCTTAAACCATCTTTGCAATTATTGTGGAGGAATGATCCATCTCTGACTGAAGTTGACTTGTTTGCCGCAGATGGAACACCTGCAGGTGAAAAAGT
>CBDUAV010000198.1:0-1699 GCA_965365225.1 uncultured Ignavibacteria bacterium
ACATTGTGAGTTATCAGCAATTAAAACTGACTGTCATTCCCGCAAGTCTGCGAATAAGATCAGGACGCGTCGGGAATCTGACATCCGAAAGCTTGTAATAATAGTCTTTGATATAATAGAATTATGGCAAAACAGTACGTTAATTACAAAATTTTTACCAAACCATTCAATCCTGAACTAATATCAGGAATTCTCTGGCAATTTAACCTTCTTGGGTTGATTGAAGAGGAAGATAACGTGGTAATTTATTTAATCGATAATACGCTGATATCTGAATCAAGAATTAAAAGCGGACTTGAAAAATTAAAAAAAGAAAATCTTATTGAATCATTTTCAATTGAAAAAGAAATTTTAGAAGATAAAAACTGGAATGATCTTTGGGAAAAAAGTAGGGAAGTAATTCATGTTACTGAGAGGTTAGTTGTCAAACCATCTTTTAAAAATTACACTGCAAAAGAAGGGGAAATAGTACTAACAATTGATCCCAAAATGTCGTTTGGAACAGGTGAACATCAAACAACCAAACTTGTTCTGAAAATGCTGGAAAAATATGTTAAAACCGGAATGATAATTTTAGACGTTGGTGCCGGAACAGGTATTCTTTCAATCGCTGCAATTAAACTGGGTGCTGCTTCTGCGATTGCGATTGACAGCGATGAAGTATGTTATGAAAACTGTAAAGAGAATTGTGAGTTAAATGGTGTTACTAATTCTGTCAAAATATTTACTTCAGAAATAAAGGATGTTCGAGAAAATCGTTTTGATCTTATCCTTGCAAATATTCACAAAAATGTTTTGCTTGAAATTTCTGGTGAAATAAAAAAGCGGTTAAGCGAAAAGAAAATAATTATCCTTTCGGGATTGCTCGAGCAAAATTTTGATGAAATCGCAAATCACTATACACATGTTGGTTTCAATCTGATTGATAAAACAGCAATGGATGAATGGATAGCGTTAGCTTTTCAGTTAAACAGCTCTAAATAATTTTTTTGAATTAGATTTCACTTAAATGAAATTCTGACTTCGCCATCTGCTAATGGATAACCGTACTCATCTGCAATATACACTACATAGGTTCCTGATTCATAAAAAGTAACCTCTTTCCAGAACCATGACCAGCTCGGCTCTGTATCCATTTCAAGAGTTTCTTCAAAAACTTCTTTTCCACGGCTGTTGATTTTATAAAAGTCGAAATAAACGTGGGATGTTTCGCAGCTATAACCTAATCTTGTTAGCACATAAAGATAACCGCCGCTTCTGCTGATTGTAAAAGATGAACTGGAACCAATCGCGTAGCCATCATCATCCACTCCTTCGCAGAAGTAAACTGTTTGTGCGTTAATAGTGGAAAGTGAGATTAGAAAAAAGATAGCTGTAACTGAAAATATCCTGATTGCCAATTTCATTTTGCCTCCTATTGATGAAATTATTATTCAAACAATAATAAATCACAACTTAAATGCCATTTTTATCTTTTAATATTTATGAGCTATTTCCCCCTATAGAGGTTATATTCGACAAGTTATTCGTCTGATTTGTAAATGATTTCTCCATCAAAAACCGTCATTGTAACTTTTACATCTTTTATCTTTATTGGATCGATTGTAAGTACATCTTCGCTTAATACAACCAGATCAGCTAATTTTCCAACATCAATGCTTCCTTTAATTTTTTCTTCGAAAGATGCGTATGCAGCGTT